>DATMBI010000221.1:0-6551 GCA_035559375.1 Gemmatimonadaceae bacterium
TCCGGTTCTTGGGTGGAGATGACCCCGCCACATTGCCGCGGCTCGACTGTTATTACTTCAGAGGCTCGGGGACACTCAACTCGTGGGGGAGCCGCGCGTTGGACTGGAGGCTCGCTGTGCTGCGGGCACGACGCCGAGCGAAGGGAGTGCTGCGCAACCTGTCGAGGCAATGATGCGTGACGCGCCAGAACTGTCGGTAATCGTTCCGGCACACAATGCAGCTCCTTTTCTCGAAAGGGTGTTGGGTGCGCTATCGGCGAGCGATCTCCCCAGGGATCTCTGGGAGCTGATCGTAGTTGACGATGGCAGTACCGACGGTACGGCGGACATCGCGGCGCGCTACGCCGACAAAGTCGTGAGGTTGCCAGGTAAACCACAGGGACCTGCCTACGCCAGAAATCGAGGAGTCGAGCAGTCGTGCGGAAAGATTCTGGTTTTCCTCGATGCCGACGTGGTCGTGCATAGCGACACTCTCAGTCGCTTCAGCGCTCTTCTGGCAGCTCGTCCCGAGGTGGGTGCTGTTTTCGGAGCGTACGACGTCTTCCCCAGCGCCCACAACTTGGTTTCACGCTACCGCAACTTGCTACACAGCTACGTACACAGCCGAAACCCCGGCCCTTCCGAAACCTTCTGGGCAGGAGCCGGTGCCGTAAGGCGCGGGGCGTTCTTGGAAGCGGGGATGTACGATGAATGGCACTACCCGCTTCCCCAGATCGAGGATATCGAACTCGGCGCCCGTATTCGAGACCAGGGGTGGATCATCCTGCTCGATCCGAGCATCGAGGTGACGCATCTGAAGAAATGGACCCTGAGGGGGATGCTGCAAACGGATTTCAAGCATCGCGGCGTACCGTGGGCACGCTTGCTAGCGCATCGGGGTAGGGCGCTGCACGGCGGTTCTCTCAATGTCTCGCTTGCGGAGAAGCTCAAGACTGCCCTGGCCTGGGTAGGCGTCGCGCTAGTCGCAGGGGGCCTTTGGAAGGGGAACGAGTACATGGCCTTGAGCGGCTTGAGTGTGGCGTTGGGGGTAGTCGCGGCGTGCGCACCGTTCCTGCGCTTCCTGGCACGCGTAGGCGGGGCCAAGCTTATGCTGGCGGCGATTCCGTTGCACTATACCTATTATTTGTTGAACGCCGTGTCGTTCGTGGTAGGCCTCTTTCTAGTACAGCTGATCGGTCCACCGGTGCGGGACGCAGTAACTACAGCTTACGCTGAAGTGGGTGCTGAACGGTGGCCACCGATTCCACGCAAAGGCCGCAGCATATGGAACGAGTGAATCCTTCCATGAATAGGGACGATTCAGGCACCCAGCTGGAGGACGTGGCCGAGGAGCGAGGGTCCGGGCTCGAGCAGGCCGTGGCCCTTGCCTTTGCGCCTCTTCACAAGCGCGCTTTTGGGGTCGCCGTTGGCGCAACTGCTGCTCTTCTCTTGGCGCTAGCCACCAGTGTCTCCATCGTTGTGCCTAGCGCGCGCCGTTTTCCTCTCGAGCTTCTCGGCCAATACTTCACAGGTTACTCGATTTCATGGAGTGGGCTCGTAATAGGTAGTGCTTGGGCATTTTTCGTAGGATTCGTGGCCGGTTGGTTCGTTGCCTTCGCTAGGAACTTGGTTCTAGCGACCGCCGCCTTTCTGATTACCGCTCGAGCGGAGCTGGAATCTAACCGGAATTTTCTGGATCATATTTGACCTGCGTCAACGCGGAGGGTCCCCGAATGGACCGAGCAGTGCGTGAGTTGCTACGCCTCAATAGCCGAGCGTGGGGAATAGCGGTAGGGTTGCTAGCGGGATCGGTACTTTTCGTCGCAACCGCAGTACTGGTTATCCGTGGAGGGGCCCATGTTGGTCAGCACCTCCAGTTACTCGGTGTGTTCTTTCCAGGCTATACCGTGACCTGGCAGGGAGCCTTCGTAGGCTTCGTCTATGCTTTCGTGCTCGGCTACGGGGTAGGGAGGCTGATCGCGACCGTCTACAATCGCCAGCTGCTGCGATAGGTCGTTTTACCGCACGTTCGCGGCAGCCCTACCAGCCGCGATACTTGAGGAGTACCGCGGGAATGGTGCGCAGCATGATCTGGATGTCCAGCCAAAGACTCTGATTCTCGATGTAGCGGATATCCCACTCGACCTTGGATCGGACATCTTCGAGACACGTGTCGTAGCGCTGATTGATTTGGGCAAGACCGGTGATACCGGGCTTGACTCTATGGCGGTACTGGTAGCGCGGGATGGTTTCCCGCAGTCGCGCTACTATGCTAGGTCGCTCGGGCCGCGGTCCCACGATGTTCATGTCGCCTCTAATCACGTTCCATAGCTGCGGTATTTCGTCCAGGCGGAGCATGCGTAGATAGCGACCCACCTTCGTCACCCGCGGATCGTTCTCGTGGGCCCAAACGGCGCCCGAGATGCGTTCCGCGTCGACCCGCATCGTCCGGAACTTATAGATCGTGAAGACCTGACCTCCCAAGTCCTGTACACGTCGCTCGTCTCCCGAATAGGTCCGAGCATACCGTCGATCGCGCCCGACCCGTGTTTGGGCGTAGAGCACCGGTCCGCGCGAGGTGACCCGAATGAGAAGCGCTATTATCAAGCAAAGCGGCAGCGACAGGGCCAGAGCCACGGTAGCCACGACGACGTTGAAGATTCGCTGTGTCGTCTCGTTGCGCTCGCGCGGCACCACTTCGACGGCTTGTGTCGGCGCCGGTACGACTATCCGAAGCTTGCCGGGCCCGACGTGTTCGCCGGCGAGCGTGCCACCCACGCCCTGGCTCGCCGCCTCTCCCGAGTAGCGAACTCGTACTGGAACGGGATCCGTCATCTCGAGCACTGTAGGCTTGACCGGGTAGCCTTCGATACCGCGTCGTGCCTAACGCGCATAGCGCACCAGATAGAGCACCGTGCCTATCGCACCGACGATGCTCAATACTCGCTCGAAAGTGCCCGAGGCGGTCGGCTGCGCCGGAACGAAGATTTCGTCACCGTCCCGCAACCCCACATCCCCGACAGTTTTCCCTTGCCGTAGAGCAGCTTGCATTGCCTTGGGATCCAGCAGCAGGGAGCCACCCCTACGCGCCACGGCCTTGGAAAGGTCCGACGCGGACGTCGGGCCAGCTCCATTGATGACGTCAGTCAGTGCCTGGTCGACGGGCACAGTCATGAAGCGTGGCTGCGTGACAGCCCCCAGTACTGACAGCCTCACCAACGCGATGGCCGTGAGTCTGGGTTCACGTATGTACTTCGATAGCTCCCTCTGGAGATAAGGCTGGAGCTCGGAGTCGAGGACTCCGTGCAGTGAGATTTCAGGTATGTTAGGTAGCTGAAGGCGTCTGTCAGCGCGCACTGTAAAAGTGTCGGACAGCGCCGAATCACCAGCGACCTGCAAGAGGATGCGATCCCCCGGGAGGAAGTCCCCGTTGCGTAACCTCTGCCGGATGGTCTCCGCCTGCCGCAGGAGCATCTGTCGGGTCTTCGAGTCAGGAGCGCTCCGAGCCGCCGTCTCGGACGCCCTAGCTAGCTTCTCCAACTCGTCTCGAGATGTCTGGCGACGCATCTCGCCGAGTGGCTCCTGGCTCAGCGTGACGCTGGGAATTACTGACGCTAACAGGATCCAGAGCGCCCTGACCGAGCGGCGAAAAGCAGTGCGCTGGCAACTAAAGGGCACCTGGTGACGCCTCGATGTTTTTAGATTCGGGTGAATCATGCAGTACGCGTGGCCCGGCGGTAAAGGTGACTCGTTCTTGGAACTCAGCGATCATGTACCGGCAGGCCGGCCAAAAGCTCCACGCCGCAAGTGGCGTGCTAGCTTCGATGGCCTACCTGCGCGGCTTCGCTGTCGATATGACGTTTGTCCGACCTTAGCGTGACAGGACGATTACGGGCCGCGACTGGTGCAAGTGTTGCGCGCGTGCATCAAGTCGATGGGACGTTCCTGCCTCTCCCGAGACCCGCTCTCGCAGCCTACGGTGGTAGTACGACGAAGTTTAGCTTGTGCACTGGCGTAGCACAAAGAATGCGTGCACAGCCAACCGAGTCAGGGCGGAGTAGAGGAAGAGTAGCGTGGAGTTGCCGACAAGTCTCGTGGAGTTAGGAGTCAATGGCGGCCCGCCGCTCGTTTTGATCGCCAATGATCAGGAATGGTCGGCGCGGTCGCTAGAGAGCGTGCTCGGGCCGTATGGCTTTGCATGCGTGCGGGCCTACACCGGCCGGCAAGCGATAGACCTTTGCAGGCGCATTCAGCCTGACGTGGTCATTGCGGACATGGGTATGCCCGATATGAGCGGGCTGGACCTGTGCGCCTGCCTGTCCGAAGTACTGGAATTCCCGGCCAGCACGCCGATCGTCATCACTACCGCGGGCGCAGCATCGCGGAGCGACAGGCTGGAAGCACTCAGGGCAGGAGCATGGGACTACCTGAGCCTTCCGCTCGACGCAGACGGTCTCATCCTCAAGTTGGCTGTCTACGTACGTGCGCGCCGTGAACTCGTGAGGTCGCGAGAGGAAAGTCTCCTGGATCCAGCTACCGGCCTCTACAACCTTAGAGGGTTGACGCGGCGTGCACGCGAGATCGGGGCCGAAGCCGGGCGACGGCATTCTTCCCTTGCTTGCGTAGCCGTGTCAGCTTCCAACAACGCGCTCGAGATTGTTGCGAGTGGAGATATAGATGCGCATACCGCAGCCCAGGTAGCCGACGTCCTGCGGAGAACAACGCGTGCGTACGACGCAATTGGACGCATCGGGAACGGCGAGTTCGCCATAATCGCGCCGGGGACCGATCGACGTGGTGCTCAGCGCCTGGCAGAGCGCTTGCGCGAGGAGCTCGAGTCTGCAGAGCTCTGGGTGGATGGAAGCGGCCGTAGGGTCAAGGCGAAGGCAGGATATAGCGCCGTCACGAACGTCGCCGAGGGGCCGGTGGATGCAGTCGAGTTACTCCTGCAAGCAGCGGCAGCGCTGAGGCATGTGCGGACGGTCCCGGCACACGCTCTCCTCTCCGGCTTCGACGAGATACCGGTGCGACTGGTCGATTAGCCTCGTCGCCGAACCCTAGCTACCGGCGCCAGCGGGCGCGCCGGGTCCCAGGCGGCCGGCCGGCTCGGCCGCAGCTTCCACGGTGCCGTAGCCTTCGAGGTAGTAGTAGTAGCGGAACTGGGGGTTCTCCCCGATGTCGTTGAGCACGGTTCCCAGAATCCGTACGGGCATGCGGTCCAGGATTTCTAGCTTCGCCTGAGCAAGCTTGCGGTCTGTCTCACCGGTGCGGAGCACGATGAGCATGGCACCAGTCGCCACACCCAACGCGTAAGGGTCGATGCCTGCACCTAACGGTGCCGAGTCCACGATTATGGCGTCGAACTGGGAGCGAAGCTCGCGGACTAGGCGCACCATGCTGTCGCCCGAGAGCAGCTCAGGCCCGTGGCGCCGGCGCCGCCCACAAGGAACGAGGAAGAGATTCCCGTGAGCCGTGGCCCTTACCACGCTCTCCAGAGAAGCTTCACCCGCCAGATAGTCGAGGAGTCCCGGTTCCTGGTCCATCGGCCCGAAGACGTTGTGCAGCGCGCCGCGCCTGACGTCTCCATCCACCAGTACTGTGCGGTAGCCGCTGTCCGCGAGGGCCGAGGCTAGGTTGGCCGAAATGAACGATTTTCCGTCGCCGGGCCCGGGGCTCGACACGGTGAGCTGCACCGGTCCTGTTCCCTCGAATGCGCTGCGAAGAGTGAGAGCCAGCGACCGAAACGACTCTATGAGCTGTGATGCTTCCTGCAAGCGCGCGGCAGTGCTGCGTGGGTTGGTCATCGTGGGAACCGCGCCGACTATATCGAGTCCTAGTTCGCGCGTAGCCTGCTCGGGATAGCGGAACCGCGGATCCAGGCGATCCAAGGTCGCAACAAGACCCAACGCGACGACCAGGCTCGCGAACAATGCTATAAAAAAGATCGCTGGGGCCGAATCGCTGGAAGGACGAGAAGGTGCCACCGCCGAATCGAGAACGGAAACGTCTGGCAGAGCGCTCATCTCAGCCAGCCGCGCTGCTACTGCTCGGTTGCGGAGATCCATGTACACCTTGCTGGCGACTTCGACCTCCCGCGCGCGCCGAGCTTCTTCGATGGTTCGCTGAGGGATACGCCGTAGCTCCTCGGAGGCGCCGTCGATGCGCCTCTTTAACTCCTGCTCTTGTTGTCGCAGTTGTTCCAGAGACAGTCGCGCCAGCGCAGGGATGGTCTTGGTCTCGAGCTCTTCGATCTCGCTGCGTAGCCGCTGCACCGGTGGGTAGGAATCGGTATAGCTCATGAGCAGTCGCCGCAGCTGAGCCTGGCGTGTCTCCAGCTCTGCGATCTCGTTCTGCAGGCCGGTATTGGACTGCGTCACCACAGGGAGCGCCTTGAGCGCCTGAATGGAAATCCTCCCGCCACGCGACTCGGCGTCCCGCAAGATCGCCTCCAACGCCTCGCGGTCGCGCATCGCAGTCTTGTAGGCGATGTTCTGATTGAAGAAGTCGGTGAAAACGGGATTGGCCGCGATGCTCACACCGGCTGCTACGGGGGTATTCTCGCTAGGCAGGGT
>DATMBI010000222.1:0-13082 GCA_035559375.1 Gemmatimonadaceae bacterium
CGACAACGTAGATCGTGGCACGTCGGGGCTGCATCACCCGCTCGTAAAACGCGCGCACGGTCGCCGAGTCGAACCCAGCGGTAGAGGCGCTGTCGCCTTGCAGGCTGCGGCTGTAGGGGTGCTGGGGCGGGAAGAGCACACGGTGAAAGGCCAGATCGGCGAGTGCGTTAGGCTGGTCGCGCTGTTGCAAAAGCGCTGCCAGTCGTAGTTGTTGCTGGCGTCGCACTTCGGCGCTCGAAAACGAGGGGCGGAGCACTACGTCGGCCATCAGGTCCAAAGCAGGACGGAGATTGCGCACCGGTACACGCAGGCTCACCGTGACTTGGTCCCAGTCGGCCGCAGTGGAGAGAGAAGCGCCCAGATACGCGAGCTCGCTCTGCAACGCTAACGCATCGCGATCGCCAGCTCCTTCGTCGAGCATGTTAGCCATGAAGGTAGCTAGTCCCGGCTTGTCGCCGTCCAGGCGAGCGCCACCGGAAACCACGAGGAGCACCTGCACCAGCGGCAGTTCCCGTTGTTCGACGACGCGTAGCTGGACACCGTTGGCCAGGGTGGCAGACCGGACCGCAGGTACGGTGAGTGTAGGCGGTGGACCTAGCACCGGCGGCTCGGGATTGGGTGACTTCTGTGCCGGTGCCGCAAGAGGCATCAGAGCGGCGACCCAGAGTACGCCAGAGGACTTCTTCATTGTCTTGCCTCCTTCGTGGCTGCGAGGTCACGGCGTCCCTGTGGCACGATGCTGAGCATTACTCGCGGTCCTGCCAGATAGGTACGCACTACCCGCTGTACGTCTTCCGCAAGCACGGCGCGTAGCGCATCCAGTTCTTTCTGGAAGTAGTCCGGTTCACCGGTGAAGTAATAGTAGTAGTTCAACTGGTCGGCTTTGCCGTTGACCTGTTCCAGCCTGCTCAGGAATTGTGCCTCTATGGCATTCCTCGCCTGTTCCAGTTCACGAGCCGTCGGTCCTTCGGCACCCAGACGCCGCAGCTCGGCCTCGATGTGCTTCTGGAGCGAATCCAGGTTGTGCGTCGGACGCGCCGTCGCCACGATATTGAAGCTCCCGTCCAGACGGCCGGCGTCGTGGTAGGCGAAAACATTGCTGGCCAGTTCCCGCTCGTACACGAGCAAGTTGGTGAGCCGACTGTTACGGGCGCCGGTCAGCAAGTACGCCACCACCTGCAACGGAGCGTCGTCGCGGTGAAATGCCTTCACCGTGTGCCAGGCGAGGTACAATCTCGGGAGCTGCACCCGGTCTTCGGCAACGATGACTGTGTCCCGCAACGTGAACGAGGGAGGTTGTGGCCGGGTGATAGCTGGCCCCCGCGGGATACTTCCGAAATAGCGCCGGACCAACGCACGGACGCTGTCGGTACGGACGGCACCGGCTACTACGATGGTAGCGTTGTTGGGTGCGTAGTAGCGGCGAAAGAATTCCTTCACGTCGTCCAGCGAGGCCGCGGAGAGGTCCGCCATGGACCCGATGACCGGCCAAGAGTACGGGTGCCCCGGCGGGTAGATAGCTGCCGGGAGAATGTCTCCAGCGATCCCGTATGGCTGGTTCTCGTAACTCTGCCGGCGTTCGTTTTTCACCACGTCACGCTGCAGGTCCAGCTTCTGTTGGTCCATCGTCGGGAGGAGCCATCCCATGCGGTCGGCTTCGAGCCAGAGCATGAGGGGCAATGCGTTGCTCGGGCCCCACTCGAAGTAGTTGGTACGATCTTCCGTAGTAGAGCCATTGTTGCGGGCTCCGGCTGCTTCCAGAAGCTTGTCGAACTGCGGGTAGGGGGCATTTTCCGACCCCATGAACATCAGGTGCTCGAACAGGTGGGCAAAGCCGGTGCGGCCCGGCTTTTCGTCTCCCGATCCGACGTGATACCACACGTTGGTGGCTACTATTGGAACGGAGTGGTCTTCATGGACGATCAGCGTGAGGCCGTTAGGCAGCGTGTCGACGCTGACTGGAACTCTGATCTGCCCTCCCTGGGCCCAGAGCGCACCGGGCAGGAGCAGGAGGGCCGTGAGCGATGCTATGGGGGCTTTCATGGTCTGAGGGTAGCTGGTCAGAAGATCGCCACGAATGAAACGTACAGGGGGCGGTCCCCGGAGAAAACTCCCCTCTTGCGAGCGGCGAGGTGCGATACGAGGAAACTACTCCGCATGATGCCAGCGGAGCACGCTTTCGTTCGGAACGGTTCTGGAGCTGTCAGCGGCGGACTCGGCCTAGGCGCGAGACGCTGACAGTTTCGGCCGCGCTTCTGCGAACGATGACTAGCTGGGTGTTGGCGGCACCGTAGCCGAACCCAGTGGGTGCGAAGGTGATCGAGTCGCGGGACGCGCGTAACGTGACGCTGTGCAGTGTGCCGAGTGGCAGTGTCGCGAGCGTGTCCCCTCCTGCTGTGACCGTCAATGATCCCCGTCGCTCGTCCACCCGGACTGTCGCAGGTGCTCCGCTACGGATTGCACTCTGCCGAGCTTCGTCCAAAGTAGCGGCAGCCCTGTTAGCAGCCACGGTCACGGCCGTTCTGTCGAGGTAGGCTCGCCAGCGTGGCAGACCTATTGCCAGAACGATAGCGACGAGGCTCAGCACGATGGCCAGTTCGACGAGCGTGGTTCCGGTCCGCACAGTTCGGCTCCGTTTGGCTGCGGTGAAATTGCTCCCTGGGCAGTTTCAGTGCAGCATTTACAGCACGCACCGTGCATCTTGCGTACGCAGGATCGCGGGTCACAGCCGCTGACATCCTTTTTACCTCCTCCAAGGCCGCACAATGTTCTTTGACAGTGTTCGTAGGTTTTCTCTCGCGGGGATTGCACTCGTTGCTTTCGGTTGTCTGCCACCCTCCGAGCAAGATCTGCAGACTGCGCAGGCGCTGGTCGAGTTAGGCGATGCGCTGAGCGAAATCCGGGCAGACCTCGCCGACCTTCAGGACCAGCTCGACTCGCTCAAAGCCGTTGCGGTCAGGCAGGATAGCATCGTTCGCATCCTGGCCAACCTCGCCGGTGTGCCGGTTCCGCGATGAGGGGGGAGGCGAGTAGAATCAGAAAGTACTGTTCGTTTTTTTCGACAAACTCTGGAACGTCCCATGCACGTCACGATTCGCTACTGCGTAGTTTGAAACTACCTGCCCAGGGCCTCCAGTTTGGCGGCCGAGATACAGCAGGCTTATCCTGACGCGAAGGTCGAGTTGTTGGAGGGGAGTGGTGGGGTGTTCGAGGTTACCAAAGACGGCAAGCTTTTGTTCTCGAAGAAACAGTTAGGTCGTCACCCGCAACCCGGCGAGGTCTTGCGCCTCATAGCGGAGGACGAGGCTAGGGCCAAGGGCAAACTGGGCACGTGAGGGTGTACTGCGGCCACCGTTGCCTGCAGATCGGCACATGCGTATAGCCATCTCTACCGGCGGTGGCGATGCCCCTGGCCTCAATGCGGTCATCAGGGCGATCGTCTTGTCGGCTATCGGAAGGGGTTGGGAAGTGTTGGGTGTCAAGCGCGGCTATTACGGCTTGTTGGGCGAAGACGAGATCGTTCTCCTCACCAGAGAATCGGTACGCGGGATAGCTCATCTCGGTGGCACCATCCTGCGCACTACCAATCGTGGCGATCCTTTCGCCTTCCCGGTTCCTCAGCAGGATGGGAGCGTGAGGTTGGTCGATCGATCCGGCGAAGTGATCGAGAACATGCGCCGTCTGGGGATCGACGCCCTCGTTGCGATAGGGGGCGATGGCTCTCTGGCGATCGCGCAGCGCTTTTACGAGCTCGGCGTGAAGGTGGTGGGAGTCCCCAAAACCATAGACAACGATGTCGGCGGTACTGTGACCACCTTTGGCTTCGATACGGCTGTCAACACCGCCATCGATGCCATCGACAAGTTGCACACCACCGCCGAGAGCCACGACAGGGTCATCGTGATGGAAGTAATGGGCCGGCACGCGGGTTTCATCGCGTTGCACGCTGGTGTGGCCGGGACGGCCGACGTGATTCTCATTCCCGAGATACCGTACGACATCGAGAAGGTGTGCGAGAAGATACGGTCCAGAGATCGCGCGGGGCGGCATTTCTCGATCGTAGTGGTCGCGGAAGGTGCTTTCGCGAAGGGCGGTACTGAATCCATCCTGGGGGAGTCGCTCCCGGGCCAGGATCGGCGCATTGGGGGTATTGCCGGCCGTATAGCTTGGGAGATCCAGCAGCGCACTGGTAAGGAGGCGCGTTCACTGGTGCTGGGTCACTTGCAGAGAGGTGGAATGCCCACGGGTTACGATCGGCTGCTGGCGACTCGTTTCGGCGGAGCTGCGGTAGAGGCAGTCGCTGCTGGGAAGTGGGGGCACATGGTGGCTCTTCGCCCCCCCGACGTAGTGGCTATTCCCATAGCTGATGCGCTCGCTGTGCCGAAGCGTGTGGATCCCGACGACGATATCGTGCGCACCGCCAGGGCCACTGGTATATCGTTCGGCGACTGATGGGCACATGTATGCGCCTGGAGTGTAAGAAGTCGGGTGAGCCCGGGGGCGTGTCCTGCTTCCAGTACTCGCACTTGTCCCCCGGTGCGGACGTCCTCGGGCTCCATCTCCTCTCCTCATGAAGCGGCACTTTCTCTCGGTGATTCTGGGCTTGGGTTTCGGCGCCGTTTTGGGTAACGCGCAGGGCCAGAGTAGGCTCGGGTCCAGGTTGCCTGGGGGCCTAGAGGTGCCGCGGGGATCGCTTCCACCGCCGGGGATGTGCCGGGTGTGGCTCGTCAACGTGCCGCCGTCTCAGCAGCCTGCGCCCACCGATTGTGTCAACGCGGTGCGGAATCGTCCTCCGAACGCTAGGATTCTTTTCTCGGATACTGGCCGAACGCGGTCCATGCCTGCGACCCGGGAGGTGCAGGCGCCTTCGAGCAAACCGGCTCCTAAAGACACTACTTGAGTTCTCCAGCGCTCCGTCCTGTGCGTGATCGGGCGCTCCCGCCCGATCACGAGGCTTTCGTCGCTGCCGAGCCGCCCAGCGGTCGTGTGATCGTCATCGCTCCCACGCGAGCTGCGTGCGAGACCATCGAGATCGCCATGGGGTTGCACGTCGAGACTGTTCTGGAGCGGGAGCATGGCGAGGAGATTCGTGCTCTGGCGCGCTCGCGTGTCGGCTTTGGTATCGTGGCGGGGACGGGTACCGGCAAGACCCTAGCTATACGACCTATTGCAGAAGAGTTGTTAGCACCTGAACCGCTGCGGGTGGGTGTGGTGAACCGAGAGCGCGAGGCTACACCCGAGACACCGACTTGGAACGTGATCATCGTGACGACCGGGATCGCGCGGCGTTGGTTCGAGGATGGTGACATCCTAGCTCGGGACACGCTGGTCGTGGACGAGATTCATCAGACTTCCGCCGAGCTGGAGATCTGCCTGGCCTTGGGGAAGCGTACGGGCTGTCGCTTTATTTGGCTTTCGGCCACCGTAGATCCGACATTTTACGCGCGTTATCTCGGTTCAGCCGCCGTAATTCACAGCGAGGCTTACGATCCAGCCAAAGCGGCGCGCGTGGAAGTAGTGGACAGCGATGCTTTGCACTTCTTGAACGAGCACTTCTTGCAGAGAGTAGCGCGGCGCCGTCGTGGTGTAGGTGTCTTCCTTCCCACTCGTGCCGAAGTCGAGGCGGTGGCGGCGCAGGTTTCCGAACGTTTCCCGCGTATTCGGGCCGCCTTCTATCACGGAGGCGAACCGATAAGGGTGATCCGCCCCTTCCTCGAAGAAGGGGTGACGAAGCCCTTTCTGCTTGCCATGACTGCGGCGGGGCAGAGCGCACTCAATATCAAAGGGCTCGATACCGTCGTTATCGAGGACGCGCGCTACACCAACGTCGTGGAGCGAGGTCGGAACGTTCTGACGAGAACCTATCTCGGACCTAACGAGATTCTCCAGATGGCAGGACGTGTGCACGGCAGGGTTGCAGGGGGCGAGGTGTTCATACTCAGCGACCGGGACATCGACTTCGCCTCGCTTCGGCCCACAGATCCCGAGTTTCAACTAGCTGGCGACTCCGAGCGAGTGGCTCTGACCTGTGCGGCACTGGGCGTGAACGCCGAGGAACTGGACCTGCCGGTGCCGCTGGATCGGGTGGCTTACCGGAAGGCGGTGGCTCAATTGGAGGAGCGAGGGATCGTGTCCGAAGGTCGGTTGACAGAGTACGGCAAGGCTGTGGAAGCGATGCCGGTGGACCGACCGTGGGCCGAGCTACTGGTTCATGCCGACGATGCACTGCTCCCGTTCGTCGCGGTGATGGCTGGCTGCGAGTCTCTTCATCGAATGACGCGCGAGGAGCGCGACCTGAGCGGATTAGTGGTCAGTGGGAGCGACCATCTTACCGCTTACAATCTGTATGCCGATGCCTATCGGAGCGCAGGGTACCTGGGCCGAGTTTACGGTCTGCCGCGGCACCTTTTCGACGAGCAAGCTGTGGAAGCGTGGGCGGAGCGCCGGGGGGCGTTGATCAAGGCCATCGAGGACGCGGCTCTCGCGGTGGCCAGCGTTTACCGCAGCCTCGATCTCCCGCTGCCGGAGGTCCTCCCGTATGCGGGCGAAGAGGCACGGCGGGCGTTCTGCGATCTATTGGCTCGAGTGATGCCCTTCGATCTCGTGATCAACGGCGAAACGGCCGACGGGCAGGAGGTTCGGGTTTCCAAGAGCAGTGTCTGCGGTTCGTGGGGGGCCATTGCCGGCCAGATTCGCCATTTCGCGGACCGATACGGCGTACCGCGGGCCAGTATCGAAGGGACGCAGATACCCATGTCCCTGGTTAGGCGTTATGCAGTGGCCTCCGCGCCAGAGCTCGCTTATGACGCGTCCGGACGCCGGGACGCTCTGGTTTTGCGGGAACGCGTGCGCTATTTCGGTTTCGAGCTGGAACGTCGCGATCAGCGCCTGGATGTCTTCCCAGCTGCGTTGGCGAACGAGGCGCGCCGGGTACTCGCCCTGGCGTTGGCGCGCGGCGAGGCACACCATCCTGCAGTGCGACGAAACCGGGCCGACATAGATGCCGTGCGCGAGGTTTACAGGCGTTCCGGCGGGGTGACGCCGCGCCTAGGCCTAGCGGAGCTGGCCCGGTTGTACGAGGAGGCTCTGGTGGCAGAAGGGGTGAATTCCATGGAAGAGTTCCGGCGGGCAGAATTGCGACTGAGCGTGCGATCCATGTTCCCTCCCGAGGAGTGGGCACGTTACGCGCAGCTACCGTCCGCCGTGGAGCTCGCTGGTCGTACTGTCCCTGTGGAGTATCTATTGGTTCGCGAGGATGGTATGCAGGGGGCCGAGGACGAGGGCGGTGCTGGCCGGTTGCTTCCAGTGGCGCGACTCAGGCTTCCGGAAAAACTGCTCCGGCATTTGCGGGAGGAGGACATTCCCAAGCTGGATCGACCGGTGCAGCTCGCCGTGCTCCGCCCCAAGGGTCGCGGTGGCACGGTGATCGGGTGGACGTTGTCGGAGGTACGGGCTCGCTTGCGGGAGCAAAGTTCAGCTGGAGTTAATGCCGGAAGTTATGCGGGGCGAGGCAGCGTCGGCGTGGGGGGCGGCATGCACCGCAGGCGGTCGCGCCGCAGGCGTCGTTAGGGCTTGCCCCCGCTTCTCAGTCGTTCCGCTCCGACAGGTCGCGCCGTTTTCCCCCGCCGTGAGCGCGAGCACGGAACCGAGCAGCCTTGACCCGGTTACCGCAACGAGCCATTTCGCACCAGCGCCTGCGGCCGTTACGGCTGGAGTCGTAGAAGACGCTCAAACAATCTTCCTTGGCGCAGCGGCGCACTCGGGCCAGCTCCCCTCGTATGAGCGAATCCGCCGCCGACTCGACGACTGGTATGAGGAGAGCCGCAAAGGCGTCGCCGACCGGTACGAAACTTTGCCGGAAAAATCCGTCTTCGCTCCACTCCAGGCGCCGGGTTCCAGCGCTGCGCCCGAGGATACGATTGATTTCCGTGAGCGCGCCGACCCGAGTGGCTTGAGAATTGGACCCTTGTTCTGCGAGCAGCCTGAGGGCAGCCCGTATCCGACGCGCATCCAGCAATACAGCGGCCGCCCCGGCAGGCTGTTGCTGCGCCCTGCGGTGTATCCCGCTGGCGCGCTCGCTGTCGAGAACGCCCGCTGCCGTGAGCCACCGCACCAGCGCTTCGAAGTCCGGCAGTAGATCCAGACGCTGGCCGCGCAGCATGACCTCGGTATTCACGAAGTCCAGCCACAAACGTTCGGCAACGAACGAGAAGTCCTGCTGCACTCGTGATGCGTCCAGCCCTAACCCGGTCGTGGCAGCTCGATCCATCGGCCAAACGATATTCTTCGTCCTTCCGGGCGGCAAGCAATACGCCGGGGTACTACATTTCGCGCGACGCTAGCTAGGACCACAGAGGGTACTTCGCGTGGGGGGTCGACCGTTCGTAGTACGCGACTTCGTCCGCTGGGGCGACGTGGACCCAGCTGGGATCATCCGCTGGGACGCCTACACGCGTTTCTACGAGCTAGCCGAGTCGGAACTATTTCGTTCCCTCGGCATACCGTATTCGGCAATTTTTCCCCGTTTCGATATCGGCTTACCGCGCCGCGTGCTGCACATGGAATTCGTCTCCCCTCCGATACTCGACGAATGCCTCGAAGTGCAGGCGTACTTCAGCGCCGTCGGCACCACGTCGCTCACGCTGAACTTCGACGTTTACGGCGAAGGAGGGGTACTCCGCTCTAACGGGTACCTGGTCCTCGTGTGCGTGTCGGCTGGCGCAGACGGTGCCCGAAAGCGGCCTTGGCCTCCCGAGTTTCTGGACCTCGTAGCCCGATACCGTGTCACGGTGGAGGAGGCTCGAGCTCTCGCGCAGCGCGGCTCCAGCCAGCGACTGCCGAACGCGTGATCGCGTATATTGCAGCTGATGGCGGCTCCAGGCGATACCTACTTCCGAAAGGGCTTCGGGCTCCGTGCGGCCGTGCAGGAGGAGCTAGCGGCCGACTACCAGGGCTGGATCGTGGATCTCATGCGGGAGCACGACTTCACCCTTACGGCCGGTGACGTCACGGTGCGTTTGGCGCGGGAGTTCGGCTTCTGCTACGGCGTGGAACGAGCGGTCGAGTACGCTTACCAGTGCCGGCGTAAGTTTCCGGATCGGCGCATCTATTTGGCTGGGGAGATCATCCACAATCCTCACGTGAACGACAAGATGCGGCGGCTGGGAATCTCGATACTCGAGCCCACCGAAGCGGCCGATGGTTTACCGCGTTTCGATTACAGCCGCATTACGCCCGAGGATGTGGTCGTTCTTCCTGCCTTCGGTGTGACCATCCACGATTTCGAGGCGTTGAGGTCCTTAGGCTGTGTAGTCGTGGATACCACGTGCGGCTCGGTGTTGAACGTGTGGAAGCGAGTCGAGAGCTACGCGCGTGACGGCTTCACAGCGCTCATTCACGGGAAATGGTACCACGAGGAAACACGGGCCACGGCCTCGCAGGTGCGGCGCTATCCCGACGGACACTACCTCGTTGTCCGCGACATCGAAGAGGCGCGGCTAGTGTGCGACTACATCGTTGCCTTGGGTAAAGACAGGGTGTCTCCCGCGCTAGAGGATGCGCTGAGAAACGGGCTAGCCCATGCCATGTCGCCTGGCTTCACGCCGGCCCGGCACCTACGGCGGGTGGGTATCGCTAACCAGACGACCATGCTGGCGCGTGAATCTCTGGCCATCGCCGACGCCGTTTCGGCCGCCATGGCGGAGGGCTTCGGCGAAGAGTACCGCGCCCAGAACTTTCGCTCGTTCGATACCATTTGCTCGGCGACCCAGGAGCGTCAGGACGCGGTAGTCGAGCTGCTCGCAGAGCCGCTGGATGCCATGGTGGTGATCGGAGGCTTCAACTCGAGCAACACGATCTCTCTGGCGATGCTCTGTGCTGAGCGAGTGCCGACTTACCACATCGAGGACGCCGAGAACATCGATGTGTCCACGGGCCGCATCCGCTTCCGCCCTGCGGGGCTGCAGTCCGCAGAGGTCGTGGCAACCGAATGGCTGCCGGCCAGTGGAGAGGTCCGCGTCGGAGTCACGGCCGGCGCCAGTACGCCTAACAATCGTATCGGAGAGACCATCGCGCGCATCTTTGCGCTTCGCGGGATCGTGCTGAACCGGCCGGCGGCCCCGGTCGACGGCGAGGAGCAGCAGTGCTGAGGATTCCGTTCCTGGTTCGGGAGCGGACTGGCAGCGCGTCTACTTCCTTGGACCGTTACGGTTTTGTCGAGGTGCGTGGTGGGGGGAGCAGGCTGGTTTGCCTGCCCGCCGTAGCCGGTAGGATCGTGGCTCTGGAGATCGGCGGTCGGCAGTGGTTGTGGCACAATCCTTGGATCGGGTTCGCTGCGCCTGTCGAAGGGGCGGACTATGCGTTGGCGGCGGACAGCGGCGGATTGGACGAGTGTTTCCCTACCGTGGCCGCATGCAGACTACCCGGGTGGGTGAGAGGGTGGGGTGGGGTAACGCTCCCTGAAAATGGCGAACTTTGGTCGCAGATCCCCGAGGTGGACATAGACACTGGTCCGGAGGGCCAAGCGGTGGTAACCACCTGGGAGGGGCGCCGTCTCCCCTTCCGGATCACTCGGTTGGCTAGGGTCGTTCCTGACGGCAGCGTCGTACTGGAATACCACGCCATCAACGATTCGGCGGACCGGATCCCGTTCATCTGGGCGCCTAGGCCAGTGCTGCCGATGACCTCCGAGACGCGGCTCTTTCTGCCGGAGGGGGCGCCCTTGCGTGTCGTCAGGAGCTATGGAATTCCGATGGGCGACGCGCGCTCACTGCATCGTTGGCCGTTCGTGCGGGCGGCTGGCCGGGTACTGGATTTCCTGACGCCGTTCGACGTTGCGCGCGAGTACGCATGCCAGCTGTACCTGGACCTCCCCGAGGGGCGGGCAGTAGTACGCGAGGGTTCGCTGGAGCTAGAAGTTTCGTTCGATGTGCAGTGCGTGGGTCAGTTCGCTCTTTGGCTCAACAAGGGCGGCTGGTCGCCTTTCAAGGGGAGGGGCTCGCGGCGCCGCTATTACAACATGGTGTTCGCACCGGCTATCGGTGCTCCTGATTCGTTGGCCGAGGCGTTAGGTGACTGGAAGAGAGCCCAATGGCTCGAACCCGGAGAAGTGCGATCCTGGTGGATCGCATGGCGCGCCCGTGCGGTTGCCAGCGACGACGACGCGAGCGGCACGCCTTACCACACCGAGACCGACCGCTCGTCCTGATGTCAGCGCCGAGGCCGATTGGAAGTGGCGTTAGGGTCGTGATGATCAGGCGGCTCTTGATGTATTTCGGGGCCCTCTCGCTCGGGTGCACGGTGGCCGCCAACCAGCCAACAGCTCCGCGCGACGACAACCGAGACGGGTGGAGCGCACCCGTGGCCCTCGCTAGCGGCCAAGGACGGATCGCGGGGGGTGATTTCATGGTCGCGGTTTTCGAGGGTCAGGATAACCGGCTCTTGTTGCGCCGCTCTTCCGACAACGGTGCTTCGTGGACTACGGCCCAGGAGCTTCCTTTCAGAGGGAGCATTCCGCTCTACCGAACCTTCACCGCCAGTGCGAGTGCCCTTTTTCTCGCGTACACTGGCACAGACGGCAACCTCTACTTTGCCTCGTCGAACGACGCAGGCGGCAGCTGGCTAGTCTCGCCGGCGATTTCGAAGACTATGGTGGAGAGGCCACACCGGGTGGCGATAGCGATAGGGGGAACCCAAGTGTTGCCGGTAGTGCACGTGTCGAATGGCCGCGAGTTCGACGCCGGTGCTGACCGCAGGCTTTTCTATTGGCGATCGCTCGATCGTGGGGCGTCGTTTACCGACGTCACGGTGCTCGACTCCAGCCCTGGGGGACCGGTCAATCCGTCGCTGGCTGCTACTGGCTCTAACGTGTACGTCGTATACGAACGCTGGTCGGAGGGTCAGGTGTACTTTCGCCGATCCAGTGATGGTGGGGCTACGTGGACTCCACCCGTGCGATTGAGCGATCCCGCGGAGGGCAGCGCGTTCAGGCCTCGCGTAACGCTCGCCGACGACGTCGTGGTGGCAACGTGGCAGCAGGATATCCCGGGCCCCCCGCTCACGCAGCGAATCGGAGTGAGACGTTCACTAGATGGTGGGGCTTCCTGGAGCGTGCCGAGGTACGCCACGCCTCCCAACCGCAAGTTCAACCATCAGGTCGTTACGTCCGCACCCGGTGGGTGGATCATGCTGGCGTTTATCGAGGGCGATCCTGGTTCCACGGCTGCCACACTTCAATACACTGCCTCTCGAGACTACGGCCTCACGTGGACACCGCCCGAGACTGTGATGGTGCAGTCCGTGGTCGGCACGTCGCAGCCTTTCGAGATAGTGGCGAGAGGCGGCTACGTGCACATCTTGAGCGGTCCAGAGCCGGCACTTTATACACGGAAGCGATATCTGCAACAGTGAATTCACGAGGGAGCGAAGAATTTCGACAGGGTGTGGTCCGGCGTGTCGGCTGCGTTATGGAAAGAATTGCCCTCGCTGGGCCCGGTTCTCTAACCAGGAGGCTCGATGGCTGTAGCAATCGTCGCAGAGGTCCCTGGCCAAACGGAAGAAGGGTACGAAGAGACCATCCGCTTGCTCGGGGCGTCGCTCAGGGATGCACCTGGCTTCATAATGCACTTCGGCCATCGAGTCGACGGCGGCTGGCGGGTTGTCGAGGTGTGGGAATCATCCAAACACGCCGCCGATTGGTTCGCCAGGTTCGTGCGTCCCAATTTACCAGCGGACATCAAACCCGATCGTCGGGTGCACGAGTTGCACACACTGATTCGCGCCTGAGTACACGCTGTCGCCAGGGCGCAGCGGCGCTCACCGAGGCAGTACGATGCGCTGGATGTAGCGGAGATCGTCTTCGTCCGTCCGGACAGCGTAGATAGCATCGCGGCCCAAAGCCACCAGGGACGTCTTGGGCTGAAGGCGCCAGCGCGCTACGAGCCGTCCGTCGGGTCCGATTACATCCCACATTTCGCGCCCAATGCGTACTGGGACCGACCGCTTTACCCAGAGCCGCCCATCCGGAGCCGCCATCGCTCCCATGGGTGCCACCGGCGGGTACTTGTCGGGCCACGACGCCGGCG
>DATMBI010000223.1:0-5206 GCA_035559375.1 Gemmatimonadaceae bacterium
CGTGGCCATGGCGATCAACTTGAATGCTCGCTTCACCGCCTCGAACGGGTCGGCTTCCTCGTAGGGCAGAAGCTCCTCGCTGAATCGCTTCAACAGCTCCTTGGTTCCACCGGCTGCAGGGAGAATACCCACTCCCACTTCTGGAAAACCCATGACCAACTCCGCGTGCGCCTGGATCCTGTCCGAGTGCAGAGCTAGCTCGGTGGCTCCGCCCAGCGCGATACCGAACGGTGCCGCGACAACCGGGAACGGTGACCAACGTAAGGCAGTGACCGCCTCCTGGAATTCACGCGCTGCAGCTTCCAGTCCAGACCAGTCGCCGCTGTCTACTGCAGTCAGGACTTCCGCTAAATTTGCGCCTGCGGAGAACACTCGCGGATCGTCGTTACCGATCACTAGGCCCGCGTACTCCCCTTGCTCGACGATATCCAACGCCCGGCGCAGCATGAGTATGGTCGAGCGGCCTAACGTGTTCATCTTGCTCCGGAATTCCAGCAGGAGGACACCGTCGCCAACGTCGAGCAATGCTGCGCCGTCGTTGCTCTCTAGCGTCCCCTTGCGAGTCCGTACGAGATCGAGGTCGAGGTGCCCCGGGATGGGTTCAACCGGTGCGTAGTCACCCCCGAACGTGAGATAGCGCGGTCCGCTCTTCAGAACCCTATAGAACGAATCCTTCGCCTTTCCCAGCAGTTCAGGCTCGGCGAAGCCCCGTTCTGCCAAAGCGGTACGCAACCACTGTAAGCCCAGCGCGTCGAAAACCTTGAACGGCCCGAGCTCCCAGGCGAACCCCCATTCCATCGCTCGGTCCACCGATACTATGTCGTAGGCGACGTCGGGAGTACGGCGCAGCACATATTCGGCCATGGCGACGAGCGAGGCGCGCAGGAAATCGGCATAGCGGCCCGCAACGCTCGTAAGGGCTCGCAGACGCTCGGCTAGTGGGAGCCCCTCCAACGGTCGGAGCTCGGGAAAATCCGGCTGCAGCTGCGGCCGGTATTCGCCGCTTTTCCAGTCGAGGACGAGTATTTGCTTTCCCTCGCGCCGGTAGAAACCCGCGCCGCTCTTCTCGCCCAGGCACCCTCGTTTCACGAGGTTGTGCACCCACTCCGGGAGCGAGAAATCTTCGCCCGTAGCTCTGGAGAGTTCGCTGGACACGTGAAGTAGGACGTCGAGGCCGGCTATGTCGGCCGTACGGAAAGTGGCAGACTTGGGTCTGCCGACGAGAACACCTGTCAGGGCGTCTACTTCGTCGATGGAGAGGTCGAACGACTGCATGAGACGCAGCGTGTGGAACAGCCCGTACAAACCCAAGCGGTTCGCTATGAAGCCCGGCACGTCCTTAGCGATGACGACGCCCTTCCCAAGAACAGTCTGAGAGAAGTTCCGCACCGCGTTCAGCGCTTCGCTGCCAGTAGCTGCCGTCGGAATGATTTCCAGCAAATGGAGGAAGCGCACCGGATTGAAGAAGTGCGTGCCCAGGAACGATTCCTGGAACGATGCGCTTCGTCCTTCGCAGAGCGATGCTATCGGTATCCCCGACGTGTTGGAGGATACGATAGTTCCCGGTGCCAGCGTCGCCTCTAGTCGGGCGAAAAGCTCGCGCTTGGGTTCAGGCAGCTCTACGATCGCTTCTACGACCCAGTCGCAATCGCGCAGTAGTTCGAGATCGTCCTCTGTATTCCCTGGGGTCACCAATGTTGCCATTTCGGGAGCGAGGAAGCCAGGTGGTCGCGCTCCGAGGGCACGCTCGATGCCGCGCCTGGCCGGGCCGTTCCGCTCCGAATCCCCTGGGACGTCGAGCAGTACTACCGGTACGCCAGCCGATGCCGCCAGAGCGGCAATACCGCTACCCATTACGCCCGCACCGACTACTCCCAGCTTTGCAATTCGCATCGCGCCAGTCTCGCGGAAGAGGTTGAACGCCTCAAGATCCACAGACGAGGCGCCGCTGACAAGCGGGAAATCTTGGCCCACTACCGGTAAGATGGACACTGCAGTAGGCTCCCGAATATGCTGCTCACGCTAGTAGCGACTGTCTTCGCTTCCTTGGGGA
This sequence comes from Gemmatimonadaceae bacterium, assembly GCA_035559375.1. Taxonomy (GTDB): domain Bacteria; phylum Gemmatimonadota; class Gemmatimonadetes; order Gemmatimonadales; family Gemmatimonadaceae; genus DATMBI01. The sequence goes on from DATMBI010000223.1 coordinate 2,054, forward strand.
ACACAGACACGCTCATGGCGCCGGGTGTGTCGCTGGCACTCGCGCGGGAACGGGCAAGCCGTATCGGCGAAGTACGTTACGAGCTGCTGCTGGACGTAACCGGACGCGACACAGCCACTGGCAGGGCAACTCTGCGGTTCCGGCTCGATGGTCGAGGCGATCTGATTCTCGATTTTCGTGGACCGCGCCTCGGCCGGATGCGAGTCAACGGCCACTTGGTGCCACAGCCGGAATGGAACGGTCACCACATCCGCGTACCTCGCGATTTGCTGCAGATCGGCTTTAACCGCGTCGAGGTCGAGTTTGCCTCGCTCATAGCTGCCTCCGGGGCGAGTATCATCAGGGTGAGCGATCCGGTGGACGGAGCGACGTACCTCTATACGCTGCTGGTACCTAGCGATGCTCAGCAGCTGTTTCCCTGCTTCGATCAGCCGGATCTCAAAGCTCGCGTCGCTCTGACGCTGATCGCTCCGCTGGGTTGGCGCGCGGTTGCCAACGGAGCGCTACTAGCGGCCGACTCGACGTCGCGAGGTACCACGTTTTCTTTCGCCGAGACCGAGCCCATCAGCACGTACCTCGTCGCCTTCGCCGCTGGACCATGGGCGGTGGCCATGGGTGGCCCCGCCGAGCGTCCTATGAATCTCTATTTTCGCCGTTCGCGAGCCGGAGAGGTGGATAGCGACTCGATTTTCGCGATCGCTGCGCGAGCGCTCGGATGGCTGGAGGATTATTTTCGGATCCGGTATCCCTTCGGCAAGCTCGACATGGTGTTGGCGCCGTCTTTCCCCTTCGGTGGTATGGAACACCCTGGCGCCGTTTTTTTCGCCGAAGAACGATTCATCTTCAGAGAGGCGCCCACCCTCCCGCAACGACTGAGTCGTGTCGCCACGATCTATCACGAGATGGCGCACCAGTGGTTCGGTGACTTGGTCACGATGCGTTGGTTCGACGACCTCTGGCTGAAGGAGGGATTCGCTACCTACATGGCGGCCAAGATGCAGGCCGCGATGGATGGAGGCGACGGAGCCTGGAAGACCTTCTATCTCCGCAACAAGCCACCAGCCTACGCTGTGGACGCCAGTCCCGGCACCACGCCGATTTGGCAGGAGCTCGACAACCTGGATCGCGCCAAGAGCGCCTACGGCGCTATCGTCTACAACAAGGCTCCCGCTGTCCTCAAGCAGTTGGAGTATCTGCTCGGGGAAGGGGCATTCCGTGCTGGCGTCCACGCGTTTCTCCGACGCCATTCTTTTGCCAACGCGACCTGGCAAGACCTGTTGTCGGCGTTAGGCGCTGCGTCAGGTCGCAACCTGAAAAGCTGGGGAAGACATTACATCTTGCGTGCTGGTATGCCGGTGGTGGAACAGGAGCTGGAGTTGCGTGCGGGGCGGCTGACTCGCCTAACGCTAGTGCAGCGGCCGGCCAGACCGGAATTCGGGCCAGAACCGTGGCCTATGCGCACCGAAGTGCTGATCGTCACTCGAGGTGGCGAGTCGCGACGCGTTACGGTCGAGGCGACTGGCCGCCGTGTGACGGTTCCGCACGTAGCCGGACTACCCGAGCCGTCGCTGGTGTATGCCAACGCGGGAGATCACGCCTACGCACTGGTGAAACTCGATCCCCGCTCGGTAGCCACGCTCGAGAACTCGCTGGGAAGCGTGGTGGATCCCTTTTCGAGAGCCTTGTTGTGGGGAGCCTTGTGGGATCTGGTACGGGACGGAATGTTGGACCCTGTCAGATACGTGCGTATAGCACTGCGCCACTTGCCGTCCGAGAAGGACGAAGAGATCGCGGCGGCGGTGCTGGCTAGGCTCACACGTGCCACGAACTCGTACCTAGTCGGAGCGAGGCGGGCGGCATACTTGCCAGATGTGGAGCGTTACCTCTTGGCGACCGCGGCGGACTCAGGACGACCGTACGGCATGAGGCGATCGCACTTGGACGCCTTCGTACGAGTCGCAGCTTCGGCGCCCGCGCTCGACACGCTAGCCAGGTTACTGGAGGCGGATTCGCTGGGCGCGCTCCCTATCGGTCACCCGACTCGCTGGGCCATCGTTACGCGCCTGATCGCACGCAATTACCCCGGTGCAGGCGAGCTTCTAGCTCGGCAGGTGGCCAGGGACGCGTCGGCCGAGGGGAGGAGGCGAGCCTTCGTGGCTGCAGCGGCAACGCCCGACAGCGTGACCAAAGCCGACTATTTCCGACGTTATTTCGCTGACAGTTCGCTGAACGAGGAGTGGGCATCGAGTAGCTTGGAGGCCTTCAGCTCCCACGAGAGCGAGGCGCAGACGCTACGCTACTTGAAACCGGCACTCGACTCCCTTCCGTGGATCCAGGCCAACCGCCGGATCTTCTTCCTCGGTGCCTGGTTGTCGGCGTTCGTAGAGAACCGAACGTCCCCAGAAGCGCGGGATACTGTGCTGGCCTTTTTACGAGCGCGGCAAGATCTCGGTGCCGATCTGCGGTCCAAGGTCTTGCAGGCCTTGGACGAGCTCGAACGTACAGTTGCCATCAGGGCGCGCTTCGGCGATGGCTGACAGTGCAACGGTTACCATCGACTTGCCGGAGTGGGCGCTGGCTGTGGAAGAACCCGGCCGACCCTATCGCACTGCCGAAGATCGCATGCGCTTGGTTATCGAGCTGGCGCGCCGAAACGTGCGGGACGGTACAGGTGGCCCTTTCGGAGCCGGGGTCTTCGAGACAGAAAGCGGCCGGCTGGTGGCCGTAGGTGTCAACTCGGTGGTGCGCTCTCGCTGTTCCGTGCTGCATGCGGAAATCATAGCACTGGCCCGTGCTCAGAAGCGCCTGGGAAGCTATACCCTGGCCGCGGCTGGGATGGTACCCCATTCGCTCTACACCTCGTGCGACCCGTGCGCGATGTGTCTCGGCGCCGCCCTTTGGGCAGGGGTCAAGGAGATCGTGTGCGCAGCTACGCGACAGGACGCAGTCAGCTTGCGCTTCGACGAGGGACCAGTGTTCCCCGAGTCCTACAGCTATCTTCGGCAGCGCGGGATAACGATTCGTCAGCGCCTGCTTCGCGATGCAGCGCGCGATGTGCTGGAGCTTTATCGCCGTACTGGTGGCATCATATACAACCCGTGAGCACCTTCTGCCCAGCATGGCGCTTGCGACGAAAATGGGGCATCGCGGGAG
>DATMBI010000224.1:0-17417 GCA_035559375.1 Gemmatimonadaceae bacterium
CTGCCGATCAGAAGCGACCCCGCGGCCATGCCCGCTGCAAGTAGTCCGCCTAGGTAGCCAACTCCTCGGGGGCCGGCCCCCATGACCGATTGCACCAGGGGCGTCACGACCACGAAAAGCGAGGCGGCCATGAACGCTAGGAGAATGACCGTGATGAACACGAACCGGAGGTCGCGATTGCGGCGTATCAACACCAGCGTTTGCCCCATGTCAGCCCAGAGGTGCTGCAGCTCCCGCCGCACCAGCTCGGCTGTCTCGGCTCCGCTGAATGCGGCGCTGCTGCGCCTGGCGTGCGCTGCGCTCAGCACCGTTATCACGACCAAAGTCGCTACCGATATCACGTACGAGAGAGCGTCGATGTAAAAGCCTGCCTGGTAGCCGGTCCACCCCAATCGCGACCAGACACTCCAGCCGATGATGACGCCGCCGCCTACGATTCCGAAGATGGTGGCAAAGCGGCCGATGGATGTGAGAGCGGCATTGGCTGCCATGAGCTGCGTACGTCCCACGAGATCGGGAATGAGCGCCATCTTCGCCGCGTTGAAGAAAACTCCCAACAGAAACACGAAGAAAGCCACGATGTATACGGGCCAAAGGTGGCCGGTCTCTCGATACAGCCACGGTATCGTGGCTACGATCAGGGCGCGAACGCTGTCGCAAACGATCATCGTCACACGTTTATTCCAGCGATCCACGAGGGCGCCGGCAAGAGGACCGAAGATGAGCGGGAGGGTGAACACCACCGAGAGCTGCGCGAGCGCTATTCCGCTGGTTTCTACAGCTGCCTCTGACCCGACCAGAGCGATCAGAGCCATGTGATGTAACTTGTCACCGAACTGCGAAACAGTCTGGCCCACGACGAGCAACGAGAATTGGGGTCTCCCCAAAACTGCTCGCAAGCCGTTCCGGACAGGTGCACCGGTACCCGACGTACCTAGCTCGGTGTCAGTTCTCTGCACGCGTCGTCCACTGAGGTTGAAAGACGTACCATTCGTCGGGGTGGGAGCGTACGGCCACCTCGAGGCGAGTGGCCACCGTCCTGGCGAGTCGCTCTACCGCGGCTGCCTGCGTAGAGTCTGGGTAGATGGGCGGCTCGATGCGAGCTAAGTAGCGCGTCCTTCGTTCTCGATCCGAAATGCAATACCCAACGACGATAGGCCTGGAGGTAGCTACTGCCAGTCGTGCCGGGCCGAGCGGTACCGGGCGCCAAGCAGTACCGAAGGGAACGAGTAGCGAGCCACGCACTCCCGGCACCGTGCGGTCGGCAACCAGTACGAGCACGTGGCCGTCGTCGAGAATGCGATACAGCTCGCGCAGTGGCGTGGCGGTAGTGACCATCTTCATCCCCGTAGCCTGACGATACGTGTCCAAGGCTGCCATTGTGTCGACATCGAGCTCTTCGAACATGGCGCACACCTTATAGCCCTTGGCGGCGAGCCAAGCCCCCGCCAACTCGTACGGTCCCAAGTGCGCAGTAACCAGGATGGCGCCGCGACCGTCCTGCACGGCTCGGGCAAGATGCTCCTCGCCCTCGCAGCGGAACAGGCGCAAGATACGGCTGCGCTCGCGGCTCGGAAGTACGAAGTTCTCCGCAACCACATGGGTTAGATTGACGAAGGTGCGACGTGCCATGCGGCGTCGCTGGCGGTGTGGCAACTCCGGTGCCAGGAAAGCCAGGTTTTCCAGGACGATGCGCCGCCGTTGCCACAGTGCTAACCAAGCCACCCTGCCGGCTGCCGCGGCCAGTGCTCGAAGCAACGATTCGGGCATCCAGGCCGCCACCCGAGCCAGCTCCCTCGCTACACGTGGCTTCACCTTCAACTTGCGGCAGCTCCACCCGAGGGGTGCGCGAGGGTCATTCCATCGATGGAACGTTACGGCGGAGTTCCTCCAGCCACAGCGTGGCCTCGCTGTCGCTGGGGGCACGCCAGTCGCCACGAGGTGAGAGGGAGCCTCCAGAGCCCACCTTCGGTGCGTTAGGCAGCGCCGAGCGCTTGAACTGACTGGTTCGGAAGAAGCGTTCCAGGAACACTTCCAGCCATTGCACGATCTCGGGAAGTGTGTACGAACGACGCTCGTGAGCGGGAAGCCCGGCTGGCCAGTCGCCACGCTCGGTGCTCTCCCAGGCTTGTTGTGCCAAAAAGGCCACCTTGCTGGGGAGGAAACCGAAGCGGCTGATGTAGTAAAGGAAGAAATCGTGCAGTGCGTAGGGCCCCAGGATTTCCTCGCTCCGTTGTCCGACAGTATCCTGGCTGCCGGACGGCACCAGCTCCGGGGAGATAGCGGTGTCGAGCACTCGTTGCAGAACCTGGCGCGTAGCCGCATCGAACTGCCGCGTCTCGATCACCCAGCGAACGAGGTACTGGATCAAAGTCTTGGGCACGGACGCATTGACGGCGTAGTGCGACATTTGGTCGCCGACACCGTAGGTGGTCCATCCCAGCGCCAGTTCGCTCAAGTCGCTGGTCCCTACTACGAGACCGCCGTGTTTGTTGGCCAACCGAAAGAGGTATGCGGTGCGCAGGCCGGCTTGCACGTTTTCGAAGGTTACGTCGTAGACTGGCTCGCCCCGTGCAGCCGGGTGTCCGATGTCGCGTAGCATTCTGAGGGCTGCCGGTCTGATGTCGAGGCGATGCGCATTGACACCCATAGCTTTCATCAGCGCAGTAGCGTTGCGAAGAGTGCGCCTGCTCGTGGCGAACCCAGGCATCGTATAGGCGAGCACATTGCTGCGCGGGAGGCCTAGTCGCTCCAGCGCCTTTACCGAGACCGTCAGAGCGTGGGCGGAGTCCAGGCCGCCAGAGATTCCGATGACGACCTTTTCGATCCGGGTGCTCTGCAGGCGTTTGGCCAGCCCTTGCACCTGAATCTCGTAGACATCTGCGCAACGTTCGTCGCGGGCTGCAGGATCCGAAGGTACGTAAGGAAAGCGCGGGACCTTGCGCAGCAGCGGAAGGGGAGCGTCGGGCACCACGAAATCGAACGCTATCGTTCGCCAGCGACGTAGCCGGACTGTCTCTTCGTCGGAGGCGTCGGCATAGCTCGTCATGCGGGTTCGGTCTTGGCGGAGCCTGTCCACGTCGATGTCCGCTAGCACCACCTGCTCGTCTGCGGCAAAACGCTTCGACTCGGCGAGAACCTCTCCGTTCTCGCATACCAGGGCGTGGCCGTCCCAGGCGAGGTCGGTGGTGCTTTCCCCGAAGCCAGCTCCGCTGTACACGTAGCCTGCCATACACCGCGCCGAGTGCATAGCGCAAAGGTTGCGCCGGTAGGTGGACTTTCCGACTGTGGCGTTGCTGGCCGACAGATTGGCGAGGATCGTAGCGCCAGCCATCGCTGCGTAAGTACTCGGTGGGATGGGCACCCAAAGGTCCTCGCAAAGCTCCACGTGGAATACGAAGCCAGGGGCTGCACTTGCGTGGAACAGGAGGTCGCAACCGAACGGCACCACGCCGTCCAGTAGCGCGATCTCGGTACCTTTGGCCTGGCGGCCGGAGGCGAAGTGACGTTTTTCGTAGAACTCGCGGTAGTTAGGCAAGTAGCTCTTGGGCACCACTCCCAGCACTCGTCCCCTGTACACGGCAACGGCGCAATTGTAGAGCTTGTCCGCGAGAGCCAGGGGCGCTCCTACCAGGAGAACGCAGCTCAGTTCGCGCGAGCTATCGACCACCTTGGCCAGGGCTTCCAGGACTGCTTGCTGAAGCGCGTCCTGGTGGAAGAGGTCGTCGTTGCTGTACGCGGAGAGCCCGAGCTCGGGAAACACGGCAAGCGCTGCCCCTCGTTCCGATGCTTGGCGAGCCAGGGCGGCGATACGTGCCGCGTTATGCATGGGATCGGCGACGCGGCCGTGGGGGACGCAGGCCGCTACGCGGACGAAGCCGTGTCGGTAGGGAGAATGAAAGGGCAATGCCATCGTGGCGTTCCAAAGCTAACCATCCCCAGCCGCGTCCGAGAGTCCCGTGCTGGTAGCTCTCAGTCGCTGCGCTCCAGGGTTCGCAGCAGCTCTGCTATACGATCGCGATCCAGCCAGCGTCCTCCCAGCATCACTCCAGCGATGCCCCGTGTGTTGTCGATGTTCTGGAGGGGGTTGCCGTCGAGAAGTACCAGGTCGGCCCGTTTCCCCGGCGCGATCGTACCGCTGTCCTCCCATCCGAAGAAGCGCGCGACGTTGGAGGTGCCGCTGGCCAAGGCCTCGAACGGTGTAAGGCCTGCTTCCACGTAGTAGTGCAGTTCTCGGTGGATGGAGAATCCTGGTACATCCCAGAGCTGTGGTGCATCCGATCCGAGCAGAATAGTGGCCCCCGCGCTGTGCAGCGCTGCAATGGCACGTCGGCGAAGCTCGAGGAAGCGAGCTCGGACCGTGGCTGGGTACTGCCTGTCAGCGGCACGCTTAGCGGTGGCCCACTGTTCGACCTGCTGTTCAGGCCAGTAGCGCATTTCTGGTCTCGCTGCCAGGGACTCTGCGGGCAACGGTCCGTACTGTCCTACCAGGAAGCCTTGAGTCGGTACGACGGCTACTCCTGCGGCGGCTACAGCACCGGCTACGCTCGGGATGCGCGACTCGTCCAGGTATTCCACTAGGCCGATCCCGAAGTTCGGTTGTGTCGGCTTGACTGGAGCGTTAGGCGGCAGCAGCGCCTCCAAAAACCCGTCGATGTGATCGATAGTCGCATAACGAGCTTCCAGCGCTCGCTCGAGCCCCACCTCCAGCGGGACATGGCCGGCGAATCTGATTCCGAGTCGGTGGGCAGTGGCCGCGAGCGAGTCGAAGGCGGGCCGAGGAACACCCGGGTGGATTTTGAGGAAGTCGTAGCCAGCCTCTTTTTGAGCGCTCACCATGGCCACGGCTGCTTCCCAAGTACGAGCGGTGTTGGCGTTGAAAGAAGGGCCAGAGGTCACGAGCCGCGGTCCCAAGCGAGTACCTGCAGCCAGCTCTTCGCGCAGGCGGATGTGGCTCGGGTGCCCGAGCATGCCTCGAATCGTGGTCACGCCGTTGACGGCGAACAAGGTGAGCACGCGCTCCAGCAGATCCGGTTGCTGGTCTGTGGGGACGTGAGCGTGCATTTCAGCGAGCCCAGGAATCAAGTATTTCCCTCTGGCGTCGATGACTCTTGCACCTGGCGGAAGCGAGGCTCGGCCACGGGGCGACACTTCCACGATGCGCCCGTCGCGGATGACCACTGTTTGGTCGGCGAGGATGCGGGGGGTGTCCATCGGGAGCACGTTGGCGCCGACGAAGGCGTACGCGTCTGGATCGCCTCGCTGTGCTGTGCCGGTGGTCGGGACGAGGACAGCCGCAACCAGGGCGGTGATCGGCAGTGAGCGCATGGGGCCTCCCTTGCGTAACAGGCGAAAGGTCGTGGAGTAATCTCCGCTAGTGCCGTATCGGAAGCCAGAGGCGAGAGGCGTTCGGTCCTGTTCGACGGCCTGTCTCGATTGTAACTAAGCGGCGCGCAGGCTTCCCATCATGCATGCAAGCGCATACTTTCATCGGCCACTCCGGTTTTCTAGGGCGCAGCATGGACAAGTCCGACTCCACACGCGGTCGAGCCGCGCGCACCAAATTGCTGGAAGCGGCGATCCGCGTATTTGCGGCCTCCGGCTTTCGGGGTGCCACTACGCGGCGTATCGCCGAAGTGGCCGGTGTGAACGAGGTCACCCTCTTTCGGCTGTTCAGGAGTAAAGAGGCGCTGTTGCGCGAAGCTGCACGCCACTACGCCAGCCAAGGTGCGCAGCCGGTGCTGCCCGAGCGTCCCACGCGACCTCTGGAAGAGCTGGCTAAGTGGTGCGCTCGTCAGCTGGAGTACTTGCGCCGCTCACGAAGCCTGATCCGCAAGTGCATGGCCGAGGCGTCCGAGCATCCGGAGATGGCGCACTGCATGCGGCATGCACCCTCGTTGGCTCGTATGGAGTTAGAGAGCTACGCCGAGAAGCTCAATCTTGGACGCGAGGCGCGGCTTTCCAGGACCCAGGTGAAGGTGGCTTGCAGTATGCTCATGAGCGTCCTTTTCGCGGATGCGATGGGTCGCGACGTGATGCCGAGCATGTATCCGCGGCCGGTCGCTCGAGCGCCACGGGCGTACGCCGAGGCTTTTCTGCGACTGATGGGTTTGTGGGACGAAGTCGGCGATGGGGGTCCTGTGCGCAATCGATCTAATGTGGCGGACCTTGTCACTTCCAAGAGAGAGCTGGAACTATGAGCTTCGATTCGAAGGTCTCGCTCCTGCTGTTAGCCGTTCTGCCCTGGCCACTTTTCGCGCAGGGCTCGAGGTCGCTGTCGTTGGAGGATGCATTGCGCATGGCCGAGGCGCAGAGCGAGGCCGTGAGCATCGCCAAGGCAGCGCTACAGAGGGCACGAGGGCAGAGCTTGCAGGTGCGGAGCCAGTACTTTCCTCAGGTAACGGCCGCGCTCTCGTACACCAGGACGCTGGCATCGCAGTTCGAGGCACTGAGTGCGGGTGCGGAGCCGGAGCTTCCTCCGGGCACGCCATCGGTACCGCCCTCGACCGGGACGCGATATTTCGCACCTTGTACCCGCTATCTGGCTCCTCCGGGAGCTAGCGAGTCGGCGCGGCTGGCGGGTCTAGAGGAAGCAGCGCGGTGCGCTGCAGCTACTGGGGGGCTCGGGATCGACTTTTCCCGAGTCGGCTTCGGCGCGCGCAACCAGTATCAGGTGAATGTGCAGGGAAGTCTTCTTCTTTTCAGTGGGGGTCGCGTGCAGGCGCAGGGGCGTGCGGCGGCCGCGGCTGTGCGGGCTGCAGAAGCTGAACTGGCATCCCAGCGTGCCAAGGTTCTGCTGGATGTGGCTCAGGCGTACTTCGATGCTGTGTTGGCGGACAAGTTGCTAGCGATCGCCGAGTCGTCGCTGGTGCAGACGGAAAGCGTTTTAGGTCAGACGCGGCTGGCTCGTCAGGTTGGCCAGCAGTCGGAGTTCGAACTGCTGCGCGCTCAGGTCTCTCGCGACAATCAAGTTCCGGTCGTTCTGCAACGGCGCGCCGACCGCGACATTGCCCATCTCAGGCTGAAGCAGCTGCTGAACATTCCGCTGGGCGATTCGCTGCGACTGACGACCGATCTGGCCAGCGAAAGCGAGCTGCGAGCCAGTGCGTCCGCTGCAGGCTTTCAGTCTGGTGCGTGGGATTCTGCCGACACCAGTGTCGCGGCTCGGGCAGCGGTGCGGCAGGCCGAGGCCGCGCTCGCGGCGCAGCGCGATCAGTTGCGCGCTGCGCGCGCGGAGCGAGTGCCGACGATCTCGCTGTCCACCCAGTACGGTAGAGTGTCGTTTCCGAGGGCCACGCTGCCGGATCTTTCTAGTTTCCTCACTAACTGGACGGTAAGCATCGGCGCTTCGGTTCCGCTTTTCACTGGCGGGCGCATCAGGGGCGCCACGATGGTGGCGGATGCGGGTGTACGGGAAGCGGAGGCGCGCTTGCAGCAGACGCGCGAGCTAGCCGCACTCGATGCCAGGCAGGCGCTAGCTCAATTAGAGGAGGCCGAAGCCACTTTTCGGGCCAGCGCAGGAACGGCAGAGCAGGCGTCGCGCGCGTACGCGATCGCTGAAGTGCGTTACAGGGAGGGGTTGGGTACGCAGCTGGAACTGAACGACGCCCGACTGCTCTTGCAACAGGCAACGGCGAACAGGGCTCAGGCGATTCGCAACCTGCAGGTCGCCCGCCTGCGTCTAGCTTTGCTGCGCGATCTACCGCTGGGTTCAGCGCAGGGTAGCAGTGTGCCCGCTGCTTCGGTCATCCAGAGTACCAATCCTGGCGCGGTCCCGCTCGTACCCGGCGGGCAGTCGGCACCCGCTGGCGTTCGCGCCGCTGGCGCGAGCGCAACGATCGTGCCCTGATGCGAACCCGAGCTAGCCATTTTCACTGAGGGAGACAACAGTTCTCATGTCGCCAATAGATAGCGTTAGGCAACTCGGCCTACTGGTGCTAGTCGTCCCGCTGGGGTTGACTGCCTGCAGCCGGGACCCCGGAAGCGCAGCCGCTGAAAAAGGTCCTGTCGCTACGACGATCGGTCCCGAAAACATCGCGATAGTGGTGTCCGACTCCATTTCCAGTGGACCGGCGGTCGCCGGAACCCTGGAGCCCGAGCGTGCCGCCACGATTCGCGCTCAGGTGAGCGGAAGCGTGCTGAGGGTGAACGCCGACCAGGGTACGCGCGTAGCCGCGGGCGACGTTCTAGCCGAACTGGACGATCGCACTCTCCGAGACGCTTTGCTTTCGGCTCGCTCGGCTTTGACAACCGCGCAAACGAACGCCGAACGCGCCAATCGAGATCTGGAGCGCTACGAGAAGTTAGCTCAGGCGGGTGCGGTTTCCGAGCGCGATCTCGAGCAGATGCGATGGAACGCGAGGGCGGCGGAGTCACAGTTGGCAGACGCTCGGGCGCGCCTGACGATGGCTGAAAAGCAGTTGGAGGACGCCAAAGTGAAGGCGCCGTTCGCGGGCGTAGTGAGCGTGCGTGCCGCTTCCGAAGGCGATGTGGTACAGCCCGGTGCAGCTCTGTTCACCGTGGTAGACCCTTCTAGCATGCGATACGAAGCGTCAGTGCCAGCAGCGCAACTGACTGCAGTGCGAATCGGTGCGCCTGTGTTCTTCCGAGTGACAGGTTATCCGGACCGGACGTTCAAAGGACGCGTTGTCCGCATCAGCCCGGTCGCTGACCAGAGCACGGGCCAGGTACGCGTCACGGTCGCCGTTGCCAACGCGTCGGGCACACTAGTAGGCGGTCTTTTTGCGGACGGGAAGATCGCGGCCGAGGTTCACAACGGTTTGGTCGTCCCTATCGGAGCTGTGGACATGCGCGGTGTCAGGCCGGCGGTGCTGCGGCTCAAGAACGGCACTGTCGAGCGCTTGGAAGTGCGACTGGGGATACGCGACGAGGCGGCGGAGAGAATCGAACTTCTATCCGGGGTGGAATCGGGCGACACCTTGCTCCTGAGCGCGGCGCACGGTATCGCCCCAGGAACTGCGGTGAAGGTACTGGCAGGCGACACTCCTCAGCGCAAGGAGTAATGGTCGATGTTCATTTCCGATTTCGCTATCAAGCGTCCGATAGTGACCGTGACCACGGTGCTGGCGCTGGTGGTTTTCGGGACCTTCTCGCTGTTACGGCTGCCCACGGACGAGTTCCCCGATGTGCAGCCGCCATTCGTGATGACGACGGTCGTCTATCCTGGTGCCTCTCCTGATGTCGTGGAGCGCGAAGTTACCGATCCGATCGAGGAAGCTATTTCGTCCTTGTCTGGTGTGCGGAGCATCAGATCGTCGTCCCTGGACGGCTTCGCGACGATTCTGACTGAATTTCAGTACGGGAAGGAACTGTCCGAGGCGACCCAGGAGATCCGCGACAAGATCTCAGCGATCAGAGGTGAGCTTCCTCCGGAAATGGAGGAACCGATACTGGCCAAGTTCAGCGATACGGACATTCCGATTCTCTCTATCGCTGTATCGTCGCGGAGCATGTCGTCTGCGGATCTGACCAGATTGGTGGATCCGAGTGTCACGCGCGAGATCAAGTCGGTAGCCGGGGTGGCTGACGTGCGTCTGTCGGGCGCGGTGAAGCGCGAGCTAACGGTCGAACTACGTCCCGATGCACTACAAGCGGCTGGCATCGGTATAGGGCAGGTAGTGGCTGCGCTGCAGGCGCAAAATCTGGCAGCACCGGTGGGGCGTGTCGCTACCGGGCTGGAAGAGAGAACCATTCGGCTGCGTGGGCGCCTCGAGAGCCCCGAGGATTTTCTGCAGCTCGTGGTAGCTCAGCGCAACGGCCGCATAATCAGGCTGGGCGAGGTGGCCACGGTGCGTGACGGAACCGAAGAGCCCCGCAGCGCTGCCATCTACAACGGCGAGGAGGCCATTGGACTGGACGTTCTGAAATCGAAGGGATACAGCACGACCGACGTCGTAAAGCGGGTACTGCAACGAGTGGATGAGATTCGCACCAAGTTGCCGGCCGGCGTGGAGTTAGCGGTGGTGCGCAATTCTGGCGAACGCGTCCAGATGTCGGTGCGCAATGTCGAGGAGGCTCTCTTCGAGGGAGCGGTGCTTACGGTTCTCGTGGTCTTCTTGTTCTTGAATTCGTGGCGCTCCACGGTAATTACCGGACTGGCACTGCCTGTTTCAGTACTCTCGTCTTTCATCGCCGTGCTGGCTCTGGGGTTCACCCTGAACACGATGTCGTTGCTGGGGCTTTCTCTGGCGATCGGCATACTCATCGACGACGCTATCGTGGTCAGGGAGAACATCGTGCGGCATATTCAGATGGGAAAGGACCACTACACTGCTTCCAGAGAGGCAACCGACGAAATCGGACTGGCAGTAGCCGCGACGACGTTCTCCATCGTAGCGGTATTCGTACCGATAGCGTTCATAGGCGGCATAGCTGGCCAGTGGTTCAAGCCCTTCGCTCTGACGATTGCGGCATCGGTACTAGTGTCGTTGTTCGTCTCTTTTTCGCTGGACCCGATGCTCTCTGCCTACTGGTACGATCCTGAGCTAGAGGAGGGTGCACACCGCAATCCCCTGTCCAAGGCGCTGGATGCCTTCAATCGCTGGTTCAATCGCCAGGCCGACAATTATCGCAAAGTAGTGGGTTGGGCGCTCGATCACCGCTGGACGATGGTGGGCCTCGCTACGGCTTCGTTCGTGGGAGCTATCGTGTTGCAGGTGTTGTTCGGGGGAGGGAGCTTCGTACCGCTTTCTGATAGGTCCGAGGCGCTCATCGTAGTCGAGGTTCCGCCAGGCTCGGCGTTGGAGTACACCAAGGCCAAAGCAGAGGAAGTCGCGCGGCTGGTGCGTGCACACCCCGAGACGCGAGCCACGTACGTGACTATAGGTGGAACATCGGGTGCTGTGGATCGCGCCGAGATCTACGTGAAGATGGTTCCTAAAGCGAAGCGCCGAATAAAGCAGTGGGAATTCGCCGACGTACTGCGTCGCGAACTGTCGTCTGTGGGCGGCGCGACGATTTCGGTATTCGGTGCCGTCTGGTCGCAGAACCAGAAGCAGATCCAACTCGAGATTCGAGGTGACGACGCACGGCAACTGCAGCGAATTGCAGACGAGGTCGCTGCTGTAGTAAGGGGTGTGCCTGGTGCGGTGGACGTCGGGTTGTCGACCAAGGGCCAGAAGCCAGAGCTGGACGTTAGGCTGGATCGCGGGGTAGCAGGGGTCCTGGGCATTACGGTCGGCCAAGTGGCGCAGGCCTTGAGACCGGCGTTCGCTGGTGTGGATGCGGGCGATTGGGTAGATCCCCAGGGCGAAACACGCGATGTCCAGGTTCGTCTGGCGGCTGAGGCGCGCAGGCGGCCAGCCGATCTGGAACGGCTTCCCATCACGCTTCAGGGACCGAATGGACCCGTTACGCTTCCCTTGGGTCAGATAGCGAGCGTCGGGCAGAGCCTCGGCCCAGCGCAGATCGACCATCTGGATCGTAACAAGGTCGTCACTGTCCAAGCCAACACCCAAGGTCGCTCTCTTACAGAAGTCATGAACGACATTCGAGCGCGAATTGCGTCCGTAGAAGCTAGGCTGCCGGCAGGTTACCGCATTACGGCGGGAGGCGAGGCTCGCGATCAGGCGGAGGTCTTCGGGCAGATCTTCGCGGCCCTGGGAACGGCCGTGCTGCTCATGTATCTCGTGTTGGTCATGCAGTTCGGTTCCTTCCTGGACCCCTTGGCCATCATGATGTCGCTACCGCTCTCGCTCATAGGTGTGGTGCTCATGCTACTTCTGACGGGCGACACGCTGAATATCATGAGTCTTATCGGTGTGATACTGCTGATGGGGATAGTGGCCAAGAACGCGATATTGCTGATCGATTTCGCCAAGTGGGCTAGAGAGCGCGACGGATTGCCTCTGAGGGATGCCCTCGTGGAGGCGGGTGCTATCCGCTTGCGGCCGATCCTCATGACGACGTTCGCTCTCATCGCGGGAATGCTCCCGGTGGCGTTGGGGGGTGGGGAAGGTGCCGATTTCAGGGCACCGCTAGGGCGGGCAGTGATCGGCGGCGTGATAACTTCGACCCTCCTGACTCTACTCGTGATACCCACCATCTACGAGATACTCGACGATGTGCGAGGATGGGTGTCTTCACGTCTAGGAGTGAAGGTCCGGCAGCGTACTGCCGAGCATCGAATACCGGGTATAGCGGTGGCTGGTGGCGAGGGCGCGTAGAGCTTAGGGGCGAACCTAGAGCTGCGACGCAGCTTCCCGGAGGAGACTCCAGGCGGTGCGCACGTGCCGCTCGGTGGTGGCGACGTTGCCAATGGCGAGGCGGATGACGAAGCGCCCGTCCAGGACGGTGTGAGACAGGAACACCTTGCCGCTGCGGTTCACGTATTCGAGAATGCGGCGGTTGGCTTCGTTGCGATCGTCCTCGTCGAAATCTGCCGGGGCATACCTGAATACCACCAGCGAGAACCGCTGCGGGGCTGCCAACTCCCATCCTGGTGTGGAGGATAACCAACCAGCGAACTGCCCTGCCAGATCGATATGGTGACGCAGTAGGGCGCGAATGCGTTGGGTGCCGTAGGCGCGGATGACCATCCACAATTTCAGCGCCCGGAAGCGCCTGCCCAACTGAACTCCGTAATCCATCAAGTTGACGACTTCGTCACCCTCCGATGTGCGCAGGTAGTCCGGCACCAGGGCGAAGGTGCGGCGTAGTATTTCCGGGTGGCGCGTGTACAACGCCGAGCAGTCTTGGGGTGTGAAGAGCCACTTGTGCGGGTTCACGACCACCGAATCGGCGCCGTCGATGCCGTCCAAGATATGGGCAAGCTCGGGGAGTATCGCCGCCGTGCCAGCGTACGATGCATCTACATGAAGCCAGAGGTTCTCACGGCGGCAGATGGCGGCGACGTCTGCTACCGGATCCACTCTCCCTGTACCGGTCGTTCCGACCGTAGCGACGACTGCAACAGGGAGCATCCCTGCAGCTCGATCGGCGGCGATGGCGTTGGCCAGCGTGGCCGGGACAAGGCGAAATTCTCGGTCCACAGGTAGCCTAACGAGATTCTCCTGACCTATCCCCAGCGTCATCACGGCCTTGTCCACCGAAGAATGCGCCTGGCTAGACGTGTAAACTCTGAGACGTGGCAAATCCGCGCGGCCTGACATTCCTCTGGTGCGGATATTCAGCTCGGGTTTGGCCTCGCGGGCAGCCGCCAGGGCAAGCAAAGTAGATATCGATGCTGTATCGTTGATGACGCCGAACCACTGCGAGTCCATGCCTAGCATCTGGCGTAGCCAATCCAGTACTCTCAGTTCCAGCTCGGTCGCTGCCGGTGCCGTCTTCCACAGCATGGCGTTCACGTTCAGCGCTGCGGTCAGCGCCTCCGCTACGATACCGGGTGGCGAGCCAGTGATGGCGAAGTAGGCGAAGAAGCCGGGATGATTCCAGTGCGTCAAACCCGGCAAGATGACCTTCTCGAAGTCGTCCAGAATGGTGTCGAATGTCGCCGGCTCGTCCGGCGGCCGAGAGGGCAATTGCCGCAAAATGTCGCCAGGCCGGACGTCGGGGAGTACGCGAAACTGCTCCACGTGCGCGAGGTAATTCTCGATCCACGCCGAAATTCGGCCGAGTGCGCGATGGAAGTCGGCCCCTACGAGATGTTCTGGGTTCGATTCGATCTGCGCATTCATTTTCAGGGTGCCTCTTCGACCGCCAGTGGCTTCGCATTCTCGAGCGAGTCGGCTGTGGTTTTTCGCCCACTTTCCCCCGTGACGACCAGGACCACCGCCGCCACGATGAGGATGGCGGCTAGCATGACGCGTGGTGACAGCGGTTCGCCAGCGAAAGTGGCTCCCAGCACTACCGCTACCACGGGATTGACGAATGCGTACGTAGATACCCGCGCCGCGGATGTATGGCGGAGCAAGTACGTGTAGGCGGTATAGCCAAGCACCGACCCCATGACGACTAGGTACACTAGGGACAGCAGAGATGCTGTCGAGAGGCCATCGCGCACGAGAGTCGAGCCATCGCCGTGCGCCAATGCGATCAGAGTTACGATGGAACCGTCGGTCGCCATCTGGATAGCACTGGTTCGCAGTGTAGTACTGTGGTACGGCAGGCTACGCGAGTATACAGAACCGCTCGCCCATGCGAGAGTCCCGACGATGACGACGGCGGCTCCTCTGGGATCGACCGGAGCGCCACCGATCCCTTGCGGGCCTACGAGAACGATAGTGCCGCAGATGCCCAGTGCCAGACCGAGTAGCAGCGTGAGCTTAGGCACTCCCAGTCGTGTCCTGTACCATTCCAGGACGACCATCAGGCAGGGGGTCAGGGCGACCAGGAGCGACGCCACACCCGACGGGATAAGGCGCACGGCTATCGCAATGCTGGCGTTCCCAGCAGTGAGCAATGTCCCCGCTAGGGCGTGACCCTTCCAGGGGACCTTCCGCGGCTCAGGCTTGCCGACCGAAAGCGCCAGCAGGTACAGCAGCACACCCGCAGTGACGAATCGGACCCCGCTGACCAGGAGTGGAGGTATAGTCTCCACTGCTAGACGCATGAACAGATATGTGGAGCCCCATACTAGGTACACGATCGCGAAGGCAACAGCCAGCCGCCAGCGTGCCTCGGTTACCTCCACCTATCGGGTCGCAGCGAGTTGCCGGAGCGTGTTCGCCAGCGCCTGCACTCGCTGTGCGTCATCGGTCGCGGCCGCCTCCCGCTCCAACTCCGAAGCGAGCTGTGCTAACGCACTGTTGCGTCTGGCGCCCTGTGCGCGCTCCGCCTCCGCTACACCACGTCGCAATGCCCCGATCTTCTCCGTGCTTAGCGTTTTGTCGCGTTCGAGCTGGTCGATGTACGCTCGAGCGAGTGGAAAGCTCGGTGGCCATTCGAAGCGCTGCTGGCTCTGCACATTGTATTGTGCGAAACGTACAGAACGTGCTGCTTCGAGCTCGTTGGCGCTCAAATATTCGCTGGGCACTAGCTCCAGAATGTCCAGTCCGCGGCCGATTTCACTGCCGTAAATGTAGCCATTGTACCAATACGCAGACCACTGCCCGCCGAGGTACATGCGCGTCGAATCCATGGGGCCACGGTCGAAAAAGGCAATTTCGACAGGATGGTTCGGGTCCGTGAAGTCGATTACAGAGATACCGCCCTGGTACCATCCCTGCACCATGATGTCGCGTCCAGGCACTGGGACGAGAGAGCCATTGTGAGCTACGCAATTCTCTTGGGCCGTCTGGGGAGCAGGGATCTTGAAATAACTGGCGAACGAAAGTCGCCCGTTTTCGAGGCGGAAAATAGCGTTGGCACCCCACTCGGGCCGGTCAGTGCTCCGGCAGCGTGGAGCCAGTCCCCCACCCCACTCGTCGGTGAAGACTACTTTTCTTCCGTCGTTGGAGAAGGTAGCCGAGTGCCAATAGGCGAAATTAGGATCCACCGCATCCGCGACTCGGCGTGGATTAACTGGGTCGCTGATATCCAATATTATGCCGTTCCCGGAGCAAGCACCTGCAGCGAGGCCGATCGCCACGTACGCGGTAATGTCGTGGCATTGATCTGTGGGCGCGGTCGTCTGCGTCCCTTCGCCATGGCCGCCGCCCTTCCAGAGGCCGGCTATATTCCCGAGAGAGTCCGCGAAAATGCGCGGCATGTTCACGATGCGTGCACTCTCGGGTGCCGCCAGCGGTACCTCGATGATCTCTATTCTGAAGAGGGATGTGTTAGGATCTTCCGAAGGGGGGCGGCGCGAGCAGCCGGGCAGCTCCGTCGGCGACCGGACTAGACTCGTGCCCTGTACGTACACGTAAACCTTGTCGGGGTCGCGAGGATCGGAGAGCAGCGTGTGAGTGTGGGAGCCGCGGCAAGTCTGGACGGCAGCAAGCTGTCTGGGGCGGTTTAGGTCGGTGATGTCGAAAATTCGCACGCCCCGGAAGCGTTCGCTGCTTACGCTGTCGGGCACTCCCTGCGTACCACAGTCGACACGTCCTCTAGTTTCCTCGACGGACATGAAAAGCAGGTTACGAAAAACCGATACATCACCCTGTCCACCTGGGCAAATGAAGGCGGTGCGAAGTCGAGGTTGCCGTGGATCGCTCACATCCCAGACTTGCACACCGGCGAAATTGCCTTGAAAGACCAGGTTACCGCTAAAGGCTAGGTCCGAGTTGGCGAAGCCGATGTCGCCGATGTTAGCCGGATTGACGAATTGTTCCGGCTTGGGTGCGTGGGCTACGAGCCGCATGTTCCATGCAGCTTGCCCGGCGTCCCTCCATCCGGCCTTGAGCCCGACGCGGGGATCGTTAGATGGCCGGCTCTCGGTACTCTGGGCACCGAGAATCGTCGGATGCGCCGCGGTAATCAGCGCCAGCACGACCAATCCAGCTCGAGAGATCTTAAAGATGTAGTTCATAGTTCCCGACCGTGATGGTAACTGCACGCAGCTCCCACGTTCCTTGCACAGCATTTCCGTCGGCAAAAAGCTATCCCTTCGCTCGGGCGGGCGGGAGTGCGCGGAGCGTTAGCGCTCCTGAACCACTATAGCCCTGTGGCTCAACCGGTGACGTAACAGCTCCTGGCTACGGGCAGCTATTTCTCTGCGCGTCCTGCTGGCTGTACCCGTCCGGAATGACAAGAGAAAGAGCGGGGGTGCGCTATCGGTTCCAGCTAGAAGATTTGCCGATGGTGCATAGGCCACAGCTTCGATCTCGGGGAACGCAGCTGCCAGTTCGCTCGCGGCGCGAATTACCGCCAGGCTGTCCTCGCGTCGGCGGGCTAGCAGCATCGAATCGCGGGAGGCCATCACGCTGGCGATGGCTCGCAGCACGTCGCGTTGGACCTCGCCCTGGAGTCGCCTGATGTCGTCGGCGGAGACGTCGCTCTGGATGAGCTCCAATCGCAGCGAGCCCAGGCCGTATTGTGGTAGCCGTTCTTTCAGTGTGGCGAATTCCTGCGCTTCGAGCGGCCTTCCTGCGATGAAGACACGGAGGACCCGGCCGCTGTCGCTGTCCTGCAGCTCCCACTGCTGTGCAGCCCGTCCGGGGGAACGGATCTCGCGCTCTACGAAGCGTGCTACGCGTCCCTGCTCCCGGACCTTGTGCACCTGCGTGTACAAGAAGTACGCGCTCGGGAGAACCGCCAGAGTGGCTACCGTAGCGACTAGGCGGCGTTCGCGCTGTCTGGCTTCCTCGGTTACCTCTTGGTGGTGTGGGAAGCGCAGCCAACGTACCATCGCGAACGTCGCCAGGGCGATGAATATCGCGTTGAGGCTGAAGAGATAAAATGCGCCGAAAAAGAATGCCCAGTTTCGCGTCGCTAAGCCGAAGCCAGCGGTACACAGTGGCGGCATGAGGGCCGTCGCTATAGCGACTCCCGGCAGTGCGAGGCTCAGCTGCTTTCTGGACCCGGCCACGATACCTGCCAGGCCTCCGAAGAACGCCACT
>DATMBI010000225.1:0-5092 GCA_035559375.1 Gemmatimonadaceae bacterium
CAGCCAGCGTCCGGACTCGCCCACTAGCCAACTCCACCAGCACGAGGGAACAAATCCCAGCCTCGCATCGGATCGCTGCAGCTTGGCGCCCGTCGGGAGACGGATCCGCATAACGGAGCGACGCTCCCTTCGTGATACGGCGCAGCCGTCCCGTATTGGTATTCCACAAGAACAGATCCGGTCGTGTGGTGCCGGCTGCAGCCGGTTCGTCCCGTGAAACCAGTATGTGCACGCCATCTGGCATCCAACGCGGGAACTCGTGCGAGCGCCCGGCAACCGGGTAGAGTGTCGCCAGCGGGCGCCGGGGCGGCGGAAACGAATCGAACGGTGCCACATCGAGAGGATCCAACTGCAACACGCGCCGGCGACGCTCCTCTAGCAGCGAGTCACGCTCCGCCTGCGCGCTCCAGACCACGAGGCGCGGCTGCGCGCCAGGGGGGCGGAGGACCAAGGCGATGCGCTTCCCATCAGGCGATAGGGCGGGCTCGCCGGTAGCGCCTCGCAGCCTCTGCACTAACTCCCCCTCCACCAATCCGTCTCTCCGCAGTGAGTCGCGCACAGCCAACGCTTTAGCGGTGAGGTCCACTACGAACTTTCCGTAAAGGTCCTCGGGGGGTGCGCCGAAAACCCCGCTGAAAGCAGGGGCGAAGTCTCGCTGCTGACGAGCGCTCATCCGGCGCCACAGATAGACCAGGCTAGA
This sequence comes from Gemmatimonadaceae bacterium, assembly GCA_035559375.1. Taxonomy (GTDB): domain Bacteria; phylum Gemmatimonadota; class Gemmatimonadetes; order Gemmatimonadales; family Gemmatimonadaceae; genus DATMBI01. Next base: position 701 of record DATMBI010000225.1, read on the forward strand.
ATCCCCTCGTCTTGCTTCGAGCCACTCCAGGAACGCCGAGCCCACTAGATAGCGCATTGCCCCGCCCAGGAACCCGCTCGTGGCGTCCAGCTGGCCGTAGCTGGGGAGTTTTCCGTCGAGCGCCCACGTCCTCAGTACGGCGGCTCGGCCAGCCGAAGGCGGGCGGCCGCTTCCCGTCAGGCGGCCCTCGACAAGGGTGGCGTAACCTTCGATCGCCCAGAACGGTGCCTTTCGAGCTACGGGCCCGATGCGTACGGGGAGAAGCGACCACAGGAAGCGTTCGCGTGGGCTGCGTGGCGGGAACGTGAGATGCGCGATGTGGGCATACTCGTGAACCGCCAGGATCTCCGACCATCCCCGGTGACTACCGAAGGTCAGTCCCGGTGTTGGTGGGGTTGGCCACATGAAGATCACGGGGCCTTCCAGAAATGGGATAGCGAACCCGTTGGACGCGCTGGACGGGTCCTCTACAATCACCGTCACCCGGGATGGTGGGCGGTTCCCCACCAACGCACCCACATAGGATGACACCGATTCGATCCGGCGGGCCATCGGCTCTGCCCATGCGCGCATCTCTGCCGGAAAGTGAAGATCGAAATGTTCGGTAGAGACGGTCAGCCAGGAGAGTGCCGGCCGGGTGAGCGACTGACCGCCCGCACCTGGCGATGCGAGCACAATGGTAGCGGCGGCAAGGATTGCACTACATGGTAGGGTGGCGCGAGTACCGCGCTGCGGAGACGGTCGCTCCACGTCCCGCTCGACTCCGAAGCAGCAGCTTCAGGCGCTGTGTCGCGAGCGCCGTTTGGCGATGGCGTCCTGCAGCCAGGTAATCGGGAGAATGAACAAAGGGGTGAGCATGTGCCCGAGCAGCAGGTTCACCCAAAGGAGTGCCAAGTAAAAGGCGCTGAGGCCAAGTCCGACCCAAAGCGTGCCTAGGGGACCGTGGGTTTCCAAGCTTTTCCTCGCTGGTTGCGAAAGAACGCCTCAAGCTATCGAGACCTCCCTAACTACGGAAGGTGGGCACTCCTAGTGCGCGAGACGTTAAGTTTCAAACATGGATACCAGATCTCACGAGCAGCTGCTGGATGCCGTGGCAGCGACGCTAGCAAAAGAAAAGTGCGTCGTCTTGGCGGTTTCCGGCGGTGCCGATTCCATGGCGCTCTTGGACGCGGCAGACCGACTGCGCCCTGAGGGCCAGCGGTTGGTCGTAGCGACGGTCGACCATGGAACCGGGCCGGCGGCTACGGAGGCAGCGGCTCTCGTAGAGCGGGAGGCGAGGCAGCGCGGCCTGGAGGTCCGCCGGACACGGCTGCGCATCCAGCGCGGTAGCGAAGCAGCGTGGCGCGAGGCGCGCTGGACGTTTCTGAGGAGAGTGGCGTGCGAGGAAGGTGGTCGTGTCGCCACGGCCCACACGCTCGACGACCACGTCGAGACCGTGGTCATGCGCATTCTGCGGGGTGCCGGTGCCAGGGGGATCGCCGGCCTCCTCGCGCCTAGCGACATCGCGAGGCCTTTTCTGTTCGCTAGGCGGGAGGCAGTTCGCCGGTACGTGGCGAACCGAGCTGTGCCGTACCTCGAGGATCCCTCCAACAGCTCGCTGGCATTCTTCAGGAATCGGGTCCGTCTAGAGATACTGCCGGCGATCCTGGCGGTGCGCCCCACGTTCTGGGAGGAAATCCTGGATGTCTCGCAGCGCGCTGCCCGGCTGCGTAGCGCGGTGGACACTTTGGCACGGGCCCTCGTCGTTCGGCGCGAGCCCGATGGTGCCATAGCGGTGCCTGCGGAGTCGCTGGCCCAGTGCGACGAGGACGGCCTACGGCTTCTGTGGCAGTCGTTAGCTGCCGAGCTCGGCGTCCCTCTCGACCGTAGGGCGGTGGTGCGGCTGGCCCGCTTCGTTCGTGGCGCTCGCATCGGGTCCGTGGCACAAGGTGCGAGCGGGATCGAAGTGGTGAGGCTGCGAGACGCGTTCCTGTTGCGACGGAGAGCCGTTAGCGCGCCGCGAGATGTTGCTCCATTGAGTGCTTCGCGTCTGCACTTCGGGAGGTTCGTGTTCGACAGGATCCGTGACGAGGCCGATGGGATGCCAGATGCGTGGTACGCCCGACTGCCGCGCGCTGGTCGGGTCGTCGTAAGGTCGTGGCAGCCGGGCGATCGCTTGCTGGCTGCGCCAGGGCGGCAACGGCGGGTAGCTCGTTACTTCGGGGACGCCGGGATCCCCGGTCCGCTGCGCAAGGGTTGGCCTGTCGTTCAGGTGGATGGAGCGATCGTCTGGATCCCAGGGGTGCGCCGCAGCGCGCTTCTGGACAGACTCGACGGCAATGGATCTTATCTCTACCGCTGTGGGCGTATACCGACCAGCTGATCCGAGACTGCAAGGGAGCGCTGTGAAGCGCATCGTGTTCACGGCGGAGGAGATCGCTGCCCGTGTGAGCGCACTCGGTGCCGAGATAACCGATGCCTATCCAGCGGGCGAGCTCCTAGTCTTGGGTCTACTGAAGGGGAGTTTCATATTCGTCGCGGACCTCGTACGGACGATTGCCAGGCCGCTGCAGGTGGATTTTCTCGTCGTATCCAGCTACGGTACAGGCACCGTGTCCAGCGGCGACGTGCGCCTAGTCTACGACCCCCACGCAAAGCTGGAAGGGAAGCATATCTTGCTGGTGGAAGACATCGTCGATTCTGGGCGAACCCTCAGCAAGGTTTTGGAGGTATTAGAAGAACGAAAGCCGGCGTCGTTGGAGGTGTGTGCACTGCTGGACAAGGGTATTTCGACGCACCTGAAGCGACCACCGAGGTTCGTCGGCTTTCACGCTCCGCGGGAGTTTCTGGTGGGATACGGTCTGGATCACGCCGAGAATTTCAGACACCTCCCGTACATCGCTAGTTTGCAGTAGAGACAGGTTTAAATGACGACCAAGACACCGCACCAGCCCTCGGACTGGCGCAGGCTCTCCAAGAGCCTGTCGCTCTGGATACTGGTGATCCTGATACCGGTAGCCATTGTCCAGCTTTCTGGTGCTCGTGGCGAGCCAGCGGTAGAGCTGGCTTACACTGCTTACCGGGAGCAGCTCGAGTTAGGCAACATCGACACCGTCACTATTCAAGACGGGATCGTCGTGAGCGGCGAGTTCAAGCGGCGTGTGCTCCTGGGTGGCCGCGAGGTGAAGCGTTTCACTGTTCGCTTGCCCGTCAAGGACGATGGCGAAGAGGTGAAGGCGCTTCGCGAGCACCGCGTGCATATCGTAGCCCAGGCGGCTCGTCCCTCTTTTCTAGCCTTCCTGTTCCAGGCGCTGCCTTATCTGTTGATCCTCGGCTTCTGGATCTTGATCCTGAGACAGATGCAGGCCGGCGGGGCTAAGGCATTTTCTTTCGGGAAGAGCAAGGCGAAGCTCCTGACCGGTGACACTCCTAAGGTGACGTTCGCGGATGTGGCTGGATGCGACGAGGCCAAGCAGGAGCTCCAGGAGATAATCGAGTTCCTAAAGGATCCGCAGAAGTTCACGAAGCTGGGAGGGCGCCTCCCCAAGGGTGCGCTGCTGGTCGGCCCACCGGGGACAGGCAAGACCTTGTTGGCCAAGGCCGTAGCTGGCGAGGCAGGGCGTCCCTTCTTTTCTATGTCCGGTTCGGACTTCGTAGAGATGTTCGTGGGAGTCGGTGCGTCTCGCGTGCGCGATCTTTTCGAGCAGGGGAAGGCGCATGCACCGTGCATCATTTTCATCGACGAGATAGACGCAGTGGGACGGCATCGTGGCGCTGGGCTGGGAGGTGGGCACGACGAGCGCGAGCAGACTCTCAACCAGTTGCTGGTCGAAATGGACGGCTTCGAGTCCAACGATGGAGTGATTCTGCTAGCTGCGACCAACAGGCCGGACGTTCTGGATCCAGCGTTGCTGCGACCAGGTCGCTTCGATCGCCAGATCGTCGTGGATTCTCCAGATGTAAGAGGGCGGGAGGGGATTCTTCGCGTGCACTTGCGGAACAAGCCGATCGCGGACGACGTGGATATTTCGGCTCTGGCGCGCGGCACTCCTGGTATGGCGGGTGCAGATCTGGCGAATCTCGTCAACGAGGCGGCGCTGCTGGCAGCGCGCCGTGGCCATGACAAGATCTACATGGCCGACCTAGAGGAGGCGAAGGACAAGGTTCTCCTCGGAGCGGAGCGTAAGTCTCTCGTCATGAAGGAGGAGGAGCGACGGCTCACGGCCTATCACGAGGCTGGCCACGCGGTGTGCGCGGTGATGGTGAAGGGGAACGATCCGCTGCACAAGGTCACGATCGTCCCGCGCGGACGGGCATTGGGTGTCGCCTACACGCTTCCGGAGGACGATCGGGTTTCGATCACGAGGGAACAGCTGGAGGCTCGGCTCGTGATGGCCTATGGGGGGCGAGTTG
>DATMBI010000226.1:0-2022 GCA_035559375.1 Gemmatimonadaceae bacterium
CGCGGTCGCGCATTCACCGGGCGGCTGCTGCCACTACAACGAGGAGCGCGTGGAGATTCACGTGGCCCTGTCGGACAGTGAGTGGGTACAGCTTGTTGGCTTCGCCAAGGAGGTGCTTGATAGCGCGCGAAACGGGGGCTGTTTCGACGGTGGCGAGTTGCAGGACATGGGCGTCGAGTACGGCTTGCTGGAGCGCGTGACAGTGGACAAGCCCTGCGACCCAGAAGAGATGTGCCGGTGTGCCGATGGGATTGATGACCTTGCCGGAGAATGGCCAGTGACCTGCTACCGCGATGCAGGACCACTTAGGAAGGAGGTGATGCCCTCTGAAGCCCACAATGCAACTGACGGGAATCGTCGGCACGACAACGTTGGAGCTTCAGTAGCTCCCGAGGGGCGCGGCTCGGAGATTAACGCGCCGAAGTTGGGTCGGTGTCAAGGATGCAGCGAGTGGGTCGAAATCAACGAGGGGGCTACGTCACACACACGCACCGAGTGGGATTCGGCGGGCTGTCCAGTACCCGTATTGTGCGGTCCCGTGACGCCTGTCCATATCAACGCGCAGATCGCCCGACTGAAAGAACGGCTGGACCACCTGGTGAGATTGTTCGACGCAGAGCGAGTGCCACATATCGGAGACGAGATTGCGGTCCTCGCCTGCGAGGCGCTGGACCTGCTGAAAAAGGAGGTGCGCCGTGAGTGAGCAGAGCGACGAAATCCAAGGCGAGTTGATGCCTAGCTGGGCAAACCCAATTGCGGCGAAGATTCGTGAGGTGCTTGGCGCTTCAGAGACGGAGCCTATTACCGTCTACGCGCCGCCACACCGGAGTCGGGGCGATGGGACAGAAGTAACCTACTTTCCCCTGACTCTCGAAGAGTTTGAAGGGCTGCGTCGCTTACCGCAGTCGCGGTTGAAGGAGCTGGGTCTGCGGCCTTGGGACGAGTCCGGATTGATGTTGTTTCCGGTAGAGTGGTATCCGCTGATCCCGGCGGGCTTTGAGGTGACAGACATCTTCGGAGAGCGAGAACCCTTCGTGCCTGGGCAGACAGATGATGACTGCCGTTTTGGTGTGCTCGCGTACGGCATCGTCGCAAGAGCCGCCCCGTGACGCCTGAGACCGGCTCTGGGCCGAGGGCTGCGGCCCGGTGACCACCGCACGCGCGGCGGTGCCTCAACGCACTGGCGTCTACTACAACGACCACGACCCTTTTGTGATTGCGTGGCTCCGAAACCTGATCGCTGCGGGACTGATCGCCGATGGAGAAATTGACGACCGACCCATCGAAAGCGTCCGACCCGAAGATGTCCGACCGTTCCAGCAATGTCATTTCTTCGCAGGCATCGGGGGATGGGCATATGCACTCCGTCTCGCCGGTTGGGGAGACCGACCTGTTTGGACAGGTAGTTGCCCGTGCCAGCCGTTCTCGGCGGCTGGCAAACGAAAAGCCGGTGCTGACGAGCGGCATCTCTGGCCAGCGTGGTTTCGGCTCATTCGAGAGTGCCGCCCTGAGCGAATCTTTGGCGAGCAGGTTGCGGGAGCGGTTGGCCTCGGATGGCTCGACCTTGTTTCAACAGACTTGGAGGCGGAAGGCTACGCCGTTGGGGCGACGGTACTGGGCGCACACAGCGTCGGCGCGCCGCACATCCGGCAGCGGCTGTGGTTCGTGGCCGACGCCACGGAATGGGGGCGACGGCGGGAAAGGAGAGCATTCGGACTTGAGCGGAGTAGCGTCATGGACGACACCGAGAGCGACCGATTCCAAAGCAGGGCGCAACTACACGGAGAACATGGACGGGAAGTCGTTAGCGATGGACGCGAGTCTAGCGAGTTGGGCGACCCCGCAGGCCCACGATGTTCGCAAGCGGGGATCGGGGAACCGCAAGAATCGGAGCGGGGGCGCTGGCTGTCTGGCGAGCGATGCGGAACTGGCGAGCTGGCCTACCCCAAACGCGCAGGACGGCCCGAAGGGGGGACCGAGCCAAGGAGTGGATCGGTTGCCAGCGGCAGCGGCTCTGGCGGG
>DATMBI010000227.1:0-4289 GCA_035559375.1 Gemmatimonadaceae bacterium
CAGATTCATCCTCACCTTCCGCGCGTGGATTCTCAATAGAGCTGGCTTTCTCGTCCAAGTGAAACCGGCGCCCTCCGAGGATTACAGAGGCAGGCCACGTTCAAGCTGGCAAACGCATCGGGTTTCATGTGCGTATATGTATGGCGAGGGATGCAGGTCCGGCGATGGCCGCTGGCTCTGCCGCTGCTCTTAGCGACGTGCTCCATCGGTGGGATTGGTGAGTGGTCCCGCTGGAATCCGGTTCCGCCAGGCCTTCATGGAGCCCGGTGGATCGACCCTAGTGCTGGAAGGTGGGGCAATCGCCGCCGCGTCACGCCTCTGTGGCGTCATGCGCAGCGGAGGTGATTTTCCGTTCGGCGAGACGAGGCCAAACGACTGCCAGTGACATGATTCACGATATGATGAGGAAATCCGACACGCGAACGATCATCCTCCTAATCCAGCCCACGGTGCTGTTACCGCGCCGGCTCTGCTGCCAAAGCACGAACGCTAGACCGGCGGTGCGCTTCGCGACGCTTGTGACTTAGCACTGCCCCCGGCAAGCAACGTGCGAGGAAGTGAAGGGTGCAACGCACTCAGCCGACGACCAGGATCCCTCGGGTGACCGCTCCACCGCGGGACCAGAATGAGTGGGAGGCATCGGTGTGCTTTCACGTCGGGACCACCTGCCCTCCAGCACGGCTTCTGAACTCGATCTCGTACGTGATCGCCAACGTCAACACGGAGGCGAACGGTGTCCGTCACTCTTCAACGCCTCGTGCAGGAATGGATCGAGGAAGCCGAGCGAATCAGAAGTCGATATAGAGACGAGTCGCTCGCGGCACTGTGCGAGGCGCACGCCCGGGAGCTGGCCGCCGCCCTCAGAACCTCGCTAGACGAGGAGGTGACGCTCTCGCGGGCCGCTGAACTGAGTGGTTATAGCAGGTCTCACCTGCGGCGCTTGATGGACCAGGGCGTGATTCCGAATGTGGGCGAGCCCGGCTCGCCTCGCCTCCGAGTCGGAGACCTTCCGTTCCGTCCGAGACGCATGACCGCTGATCGCGCGGTGGACGCTCGACGTGGCGCGCCGGACAATCGACAGGTGACGCGCGTGGTAGGCCATTGTCGGCCGACCTGACGGTACCTCTCTGTGTGCGACGGGAAGCCGACCGTGGTCTACCCTGCTCTCAGGAGCACAATGGGAGTACACCTGACGTCGCTGAGCTATGGCAAAGTTCACGATTCGCGAGATTGACGGGTCAAAGCTTCAGCTTGAGCTCGACAGAGGATTCGGGCTGACCGAGCAGCGAAGAACGGCCGAAGGCGCCTCGATCACCGTCGAATATGCTGGCCGGCGCATAGTGCTCCGGCAGCGGCGACGAGGAACGATCGAGGCCGAGGGTGATCACACACGCCCAGCGAAGCGTTGCCGCACTGGCGCTACATCCTTCGCAAAGGCAATCGAATGGGCTGTCGACGAGCTGTACAAAGCCGTGCTGTCTGCCGGTCTTGGGGAGGGCTCTGCGAGAAAGCCCGAGGTGGCGTCTGTCACAGGAGTACGAACGCTTGCGGAGGCGCGCTCCTTGGCGTACGAGCGGAACGTATGGGGGCAGTGCTCGCTTTCCCAGCAACGCAAGTACAGGCTGCAACTCGACGTACTGATCGCGCTGCACGGCCCCGACAAGCGGGTTGATGTGCCGTGGAGCCAAAGCGATGTAGACGTGCATTATGCCGCCAGGTGCGGAACCACGCGCCGCGGACGCCAACTTACTCCAAGCCAACTCAAGGCGTACGGGCTTACCAGCCCGGGTATCCGTTTTCCGAGGGCATCGGGACGGCGGCCTTTGGGGCCTGCGAAGCCGATTACGGCGAGAAACGAGCTTGCTGACCTCAAGGTCTTGTTCAACTACCTGATGAAACAGAGCGTGGGCGGGGCACGTTTCCTTGAACGTAATCCGCTCGAGGGCCTCGACCTTGGCAGCGCGGTCCGTGGAACTCGGGCGGACTATCACCCGCAGCGGTTCCGGTGGCTGCTCGCTGCTGCGGACCATGGGGACCCGACGGGCCAGCTGCGGCTGGCAGTCGTCCTGGCCTTCTTAACCGCGCACAGGATCAACGCCATCCTGAGCCTGGAGATGGAGCACATCGCTTTCACGACCAGTGAGATCCGGGCGCGGATTCGTAAAGTCAGACGAACGCACGAGAGCGAGCCGACCGCCTCCGAGTCGTGGGCGCCGCATTTCATACACGGAGCTATCCATTGGATTGCAGAGAACGATAAGGAGGGCTTCGACAGGGTCATCCCGATCAGCAAGCGGGTACGTCAGGAGATTGAGCGTTACCTGCAGAGGCGTGAGAAGCTGCTTGGCGGGAGGAGCAGCCGGTGGCTTTTCCCTCGGCCCGCGGATCCCGATCGGCGCCTCTCCGCCGATGCAGCTACCATGCTCCTGCGCCGGGCGGAGGAGATCGCCCGGCCTTGGATCGAGGCAGCCGGCCTCGATCCGGACGAGATCATGCCGCCGACGCCCGGTGACGCGTGGCACCCTGCTCGGGGGTGGTGGCAGGCTCGCATGGAAGAGCTTCTCTGGCAGGGCAATCGGAACGCCAGCTACGTAGGGGGATGGACCTGCAACACCGGAGCGGTGCAGACCACCGTCTATAGTGAGTTGAATCCCCAGCTGATGCAGGCCTGCGTGGATGGGCTAAGCCTCGATGAGGCTGCTAGGAAACTGGGGGTTGTTGAACAAGCGAAGGCTGCTCTGAACCCCGATGAGCCTCCGCCCCCGCCGAGTGTTGCAAAGCTTGTGGCATAAGCAGCCCACACGTTGGCAACCACCATCCGATAGCAGCAATAGTGGAAGGTTATGTCGCAAAGTAACTTCCGCGTCTGAAAAAGGTGTGTGCCTGCCGCGGGTTCGACTCCCTCATCATGAGCGTCCCGATAGTCTCACGCCGGTATTCTTGGTCGTCTTGAGGGGCGCCTCTTAGTATCGCGGCAGGTCCGCCGTCAACCCCCTACGATACTCGCGTCATCACACACCTTCACACACCACCGACAGCCCCACTCATATCCGTTCCTAAACTGCCGTAGGTGCTGCTTCGGCCCTTCGGCAGACTCTGGGGAGGGGAGCGGCAGCAGCTTAACTGGCCGATGCGCTCGACACTCGCGTTGTGCCGCCTCCGGGTTTTGGCGGCGTCTGAGGCATGACCCATGGCCGGAGGATTACCCTAGAGTCGTACTCCACGTTTGTGCCGCATGCAGGGCGTCGTCTACGCGGCCCCGCCGGACGGCGTCGAGGAGGGTCTCCTGCGGCGCATTGGCCCGTTCCGGCGCGGTGCGCAGCGTGTACGTGAATAGGAGCGCCAGCTTCATCCAGCCGCACTCGGTGTCCATCGCTCGGAGTACCTCGGGCAGATGCTCGAGGACGCCCGTCTCGGTGAATTGACACCGTGGAAAGACGAAGCCAGTCTCGGCTGCAGGCGATCAACGATGGCCTCTCTGCCCAGGAACTAAAGGCTTCGGCTAGCGATTCGTGCACCATGACGTCCCCCTACGTGGCAATGGAGGGACGGTAGCATCTCACGTAAAGTCATCTTCTGGCATGTGGAGGGGACAGCGGCAGACGATTGGACTGGACTTCTTCATAGAGGGCCACCCCCTCACGACGCGACCGATCGCCGAGCATTTCTCGCAGGGCGCTTCCTTCCCCAGGTCGTCGTCCCTCCAGCGGCGCTGGCCGTGGCTCTCGGCGTCAGCGCTATCGCGCTTCGGCGCCATTGCGCGGATCTCGTATGCAGCGTCCAACAGGCCGTCTGGTCGCAATCCACGGCGTCAAGAATGAAGTCACCACCACGAGCGGCAGCAGGATCGGAAACGCCGGAATCCATGTCCAGCCAAGCGATGGTCTGGACACGGCCGTGAAGTCCAGCGCTTTGAACTCAGATCCTGCACATGGTGACTGAGGTCTGATATTGACGGCGCTTTGGTCCGCAGGCCGCTGCTTGGACAGGGACAAGTGGCTGATCAGGAGGCGCGCGGAGTGTCTGGTGAGCCTTCCTCCGGGCGCTTTGGTGCAGAGTGGCGACGGGAGGAGCACGACCGTCGACGGTTCGCTCGGTCTCGGCTCTCTTGCATGGGCTCGCGAGATGCTCAGGCGCCGAGCGGCGGAGCTCTGAGGCGCGCGATGGAGCGGAGTGCGTGGAGGAACTCGGCGCGGACCGGCTCGGAGCGTTGCAGCTGGACGTACGTCTTGCGTGCGTGGCGTGTGAGCTTGGCGGGGAGGCGAAGAATCCAGCTCCTGATCCGCTCG
>DATMBI010000228.1:0-2773 GCA_035559375.1 Gemmatimonadaceae bacterium
TCTTTTCAACCTGTCCAGCTTCCTCATTGTAGAGGCCATGCGGCGCGGGGCGCACCCCAAAGACGCCGGGATGGAGGCGCTGCGTCGCATCAAGGCCAACACTGTGGAGCGCCGCCTGCTCAACAGCCGCGGCAACCCGAACTTCAACATACGTTTCTTCGTGCTGGACAAGTTGGGGCGTTGGGCAGGAGTGGCTATGTACCGTTCGGGCGAAACGAAATTTGCGATCTGCACCGAGAACGGCTCGTCGGCGCCAGAGTTAGAGCCGCTTCTGGAGGGGTCCCCAGACGATTGAACGCGGAGCTGTAACCTGCTGGGCTTCCCTCCGTAGTGTCGTAGACATGGCACCCCAGGGAGACGCTACCCAACGTACAGAGGCAGCGCAGGTCGCGCCGCCGGCGCCTCTGAGCAAGGCGGAGGTGGACGCCCTTTTTGCCCGTCGCCGCGAGTTGTCCTCGCAGTTGAGCTCCGCCATCGACCGCAGGGGAGAGTTGATGCGGGAGATGAACCGCGCGCCCGAGGACGCCAGGGCAGGCTATGTCGAGCAGATCAGGCTCCTGGACCAACGTATCCTGCAACTAGAGCGCGACCTGGCGGAGACGGGGCAGCAAATCGCTTCGCCAGCAGCCACCATGGCTCGCGTGCTCCAACCTGAACCCCCGTCACCGCAGGTAATGGGCATGTCCGAAGACACCTTCGTTATCGTCAGCAGCTTGCTCACGATTTTTGTGCTCTCCCCCATAGCAATCGCGATAGCGCGCATAATCTGGCGCCGAGCGACGACCGTAACGCCGAAGGGGCTCCATCAGTTGGAGGCGCGCTTCGAGCGCATGGAGCAGGCGCTGGATGCGATCAGCATCGAGGTCGAGCGGATAGCCGAGGCACAGCGCTTCCAGACCAAACTTCTCGCTACCGCGGCGGAAGAGAAGGGCCTATTGGTGCGGGCGATTGGCTCCGAACCTGGCGAGAGCCAAAGTCCGCTGCGCCAACCCTAGCGCTTGCGCGCTCCCCAACACATCGTGAGTACGCGGGCCAGCACCCGGCGGCCCCGCCTACAGAGGAGCGAGCATGAACGCAGCGAACGTCCGAACCCTTCTTCTAGCCGTAGCAGCCAGTGTTACCTGCACCACACTGGCTGGAGCCCAGCGCGGCAACAACGCACAACCGCGCGACCCGATGCAAGAAGGGTTGCCACTCAAACCCACGCGCACGCTGACCTTCCCGACCAACGCCGGCCACTGGATGTCGGTGGACGTGAGCCCGGACGGCCAGACCCTGGTGTTCGACCTGTTGGGCGACCTATACACGCTGCCCATCGCCGGCGGCAAGGCCACCCCCCTCACCCGCGGCATGGCATTCGACGGCCAGCCTCGCTTCTCGCCTGACGGCCGCAAGGTCGTGTTCGTGAGCGATCGCGACGGCGGCTGGAACGTGTGGACGATCTCGCTCGATAAGCGGGACACGGTCCAGGTTACGCGCGGCAAACAGAATCGCTACGAGTCCCCCGAATTCACACCCGACGGGAAGTACATCGTCGTCTCGCGCGATAACCGACTTTGGATCTACCACGTGGACGGCGGGAGCGGCCAACAGCTGGTGCGTACCGCCGAAACCGGCGGTCGAGGCGGGCAACCCGCGGGTCAAGACGTAACCCGCGAAATGGGCGCCGCCTTCGGCCCCGACCCGCGCTACGTCTGGTACGCTCAGCGGCGTGGCCAGTGGATCTACAACACGCCCATGTCGGACTACGACCTCATGGTCTACGACCGCGAAACGGGTCAAGCGAGTGTGCGCGAGAACCGCTGGGGATCGGCCTTCCGGCCCACCCTCTCGCCCGACGGCCGCTGGCTCGTCTATGGCACCCGCCACGTCTCCGAAACACGGCTTCGGCTGCGTGACCTCTCCAGCGGCGAAGAACGCTGGCTGGTCTACCCGGTCCAACGCGACGATCAGGAGTCGCGCGCCACGCTGGACGTGTACCCTGGGATGAGCTTCACTCCCGACTCCCGCCACCTCATCGCGACCTGGAACGGCAAGCTGTGGAAGGTTCCGGTACCCGAGGGAAGACCGCAGGAAATTCCCTTCGAAGCAGAGGTCGTGCAGGCACTGGGACCGCTGGCCCGTTTCGATTATCCAGTGAGCGACTCGTCGAGCTTCGTCGTCAAGCAGATTCGCGATGCCGTTCCGTCGCCCGACGGACGCCGCCTCGCTTTCGTAGCATTGGACCGGCTCTACGTAATGGAGTGGCCGGACGGCAATCCACGCCGCCTAACGAGTATGGACATAGGCGAGTATCAGCCTGCGTGGAGCCCCGACGGAGAGTGGATCGCCTACACGACATGGGGAGAGGACGGGGGACATCTATACCGAGTTCGAGCAAGCGGAGGGACCCCGGAACGACTTACCCGTGCCTCGGCCTTCTGGCAAGCGCCAGTCTACTCGCCCGACGGCCGGCGCCTGGTGGCACTGCGTGCACCGGCACGCAGCTTCCGAGAGTCGCTGGGAGCTGGAGGAGGCAGCAGCGCCCAAGATTTGATCTGGCTCCCAGCTACTGGCGGTGACGCCACGGTAATAGCGCCAGCAGCCGGACTCACGGCCCCCCACTTCTCGCGCGACACTAGCCGCATCTACGCCTATGGCGCAGGCCGCGGCTTGATCTCCATGCGATGGGACGGCAGCGATGTCAAGACACACCTGCGCGTGACCGGCGGGGGCCAACCCGGCGGCGGTGGCGGCGGCAACGCGTCGCTGGTGCTGGTCTCCCCTGACGGCG
>DATMBI010000229.1:0-2507 GCA_035559375.1 Gemmatimonadaceae bacterium
GTCCCGCCTCCGAGCCGAGACGACGATCCCACCCCCAGCCGCTCGCGGGGCGATTCCGTGCTGGATGGCGTTTTCCACGAGCGGCTGGAGTAGCATGCTCGGCACAGCCGCCTGCTGCACTTCGGGGTCGACGCTGAAACGCACAGCCAGCCGCTCTTGGAAACGAATCTGCTGGATATCGAGATAATGGTGCAGCATCTCCAGTTCGCGAGCCAAAGGCACTTCCTGCTCTGCTGCTGTCCCCAGCGAAAAACGCAACAATTCGCTCAGGCCGGAGATCATGCGCTCGGCGGTCTGTGGGTCGCGGTGCACCAGTGCCGTTATGGTATTGAGCGTGTTGAACAGGAAGTGCGGCTGGAGCTGGAGTTTGAGGGCCTGCAGCTGCGCTTGATCGAGTTGCGCCTGGAGCCGTTCCCTGGCCTGGGCTGCGGCGGAGTAACTCATGGCCAACCGCTCCTGCCAGTGCGTGGCGTAGGTAGCCACCACGCCGGCGCAGGCGAGTAGAAGGAGCTTCGCTCCCTCGTCGAGCGGTGAGATAGCGGACGTGGCACTGGCCACCACGGGACTGGTCACTGTCGTCAGGCCGCGTGCTCCCTGAAATATCGCCAACAGGGTCAGGTACTCCAGCAGAGCCAACGCCGACACCGCCGCCGCCTTGCGAGTAGACGACGCCACCGGCAGCGCTGCAAGAATCAGAAAGTAGCCAGCTACGATAGGCGTCTTCAGAGCTAGCTCAGGTGAGTACGCGAGACCGTACGCCAATAGCAGGAGGGTCAGAGCCGTGAGATCCACTAAGGGATTGAGGAGCGTGAGCCACGCTGGGAGCATTGGCCGGTGGTAGAGGAGCCGCTGCTGGCCGATCGTCCAGGCCAGCATCGGCACCAGCAGAACCAGGTTCACGCGATTGAGGCTGGGAGGGAGCGTCGTCGCATACACAGCGGCTGCGACCCCGAGCAGGACCAACACACACAGCCGTACGCGGTTGAGAAGACGCTCGGCTCTGTCGCGTTCGACAGCTAGAAGCGTACGGGCCGAATCTGCTGTGGCACTGGGCATACTGAACGGGGAAGCTGTCTCCCTCGCTCAACATATGAAGCCGCGGAGTGGGCGCTGCAAGGACTCACCGCTACCACGGACGATCGCGACGAAGCGCACTGTCGGACCCCCGTCTCGGGATGAGCTGTTCTCCGGGCGACGCCAACTTCGGCCAGATCGGAGTGGGCCTAACGATACACTGACCGCTGGTGGCGATCGCACACACCGCTACTCCGGCATCCGGCAGCGCGGTGCGATCGCCATCACCGCCCCATCGGCGCCGCCTCCATTCGCACCGGTGGCTTGGGTCCGCTCACCGGGATCCAGTACGCGATCCATTCTATATTGCGGCGCATCGAGTCTCGCTGAAGCCGCGGCTCCTCGATCGAGTGTCCCTGCCCCGGATACACCACGAGCTTGACCGGAGCTTTCCCGATCCCCTTCATTGCCTCGTAAAACTGAATGCTCTGCTCGGCAGGCACTCGCCGATCGTTTTCGCCCACCTGAATCAGCAGTGGCGTAGCTGCGTTTTTGACAAAGCGGTAGGACGAACGTTCTTCGTACAACTCGAAATTCTCCCACGGCGGCGGACCCAGATATGTGTGGTAAAACTCCGGGATGTCGGTCTGCGAATACATGGAGATCAAGTCGGTAGCGCCGGCACCGGCGCTGGCAGCCGAATAGCGAGTGCTATGCGTGATCCCCCAGTACGTCAGGTGGCCACCGAAGCTCCAGCCCACGAGCGCCATCTTGGTCGAGTCCGCTATTCCCGCCCGCACCACTGCGCTGACGCCCGATTCTATGTCGACCCAGTCTTTCCCCGAGATATCGCCGCGATTCAGGCCCCTGAAACGCGCTCCATAGCCCGTCGAGCCGCGATAGTTAGGCTGCAAGACGGCATAACCCATGCTGGCCAGAACCTGGACGGGATAGGCCCCACGGATGGCCGGGTAGCGCAGCGACGCTACTCCTGCTGGTCCGCCGTGAAGTAGCACGACTAGCGGCACACGTCCGGTCCCCGAATAGCCCACCGGTAAAGTGAGTACGCCTTCGATCGCCTCGCTGTCGGCCGCGGATCGCCACTGCACGATTCGACTCTCGCCATGGGCGAAGGCGGCCGCCTGGGGATTGACCTGCGTGAGACGGCGTGGCCCGAAGGGCACAAGTGCGCTGGCATATACGTCCGGTGGTTCGTTAGGTGATTCCCCGAGGAATGCAACTGTCGACCCTGACGCAGCCGCTGCGAACCCCGAGTAATAGCGTCCACCGTCGCTGACGCGCTGCGGCGCGCCGGCCGGTTTCCCTCCCTGCAACGGGATACGGAAAAGCCCCCTTCCTGTTCGTACACTGGCTTCCACCAGTAACTCCCGAGGCCCGGCCCAGACGTAACTCGCGTTCTCGTCCAGACCGTCGGTTAGAGCTACAGGATCGCCGCCAGCGAGCGGCACCACCCATAGTCGAGTGTTGGCCGT
>DATMBI010000230.1:0-13675 GCA_035559375.1 Gemmatimonadaceae bacterium
CGCGTCCGTACGGACGACCCACGTTTCGATCCGATCTGGCGAAAGGCTGGAGAGCTGGGGATTCCGGTTCTGATACATACAGCCGAGCCGCCCGCGTTTTTCTTGCCCGTGGACAGTACGAACGAACGCTACCTGGAGTTGACGGAATTCCCTAATCGGGCTCGACCTGCCAGCAAGTATCCGCCTTTCGATTCGCTAATTGCCGAACAGCACCGCATGTTCAAGAGGAATCCGGGGACCAAGTTCATAAGTGCGCACCTGTCGTGGCTGGGCCAGGATTTGGGGCGCTTGGGGAGAGTGCTGGACAGCATTCCCAACATGTATGTGGAGGTCGCTGCTGCGCTCTACGAAATCGGTCGCCAGCCGCGCTTCGGGCGTGACTTTTTCATCAAGTATCAGGACCGGATCCTCATGGGGAAGGACACTTTCGGCGGGGAAGACGAGTTTCGCGTCTATTTCCGGATATTCGAGACGTTGGACGAGTATTTCCCGTGGTACCGGCGCCGGCACGCGTTTTGGGGGATGTACGGGCTCGGGCTACCGGATTCGGTACTCAAGAAGATTTACTACGAGAATGCTTCGAAGCTCATTCCGGCGCTCGACCGTAAGGCGTTTCCGCGCTGAGCGTGATACCAGGTCGGTCGTCAACCGAAGTTTTCAACTGGAGGGTCAGAATGTATCGTCGTTCGTTCTGGGGGATGCTGGCAGTCGTCGGGTTGGTTGCCTCTCAAATGGCTGCGCAGGTGGCGCCGCCGCGCCAGAGTACTTCTCCCCGTCCTGCTGCGCGTCCCCTGCCACCGGTTCCGTCGTCACCGGTGCGCATCGACACGTTGGCGTTCGCGTCGCTTCGTTGGCGCGAGGTCGGTCCTCCGCGAGGTGGGCGGTCGGTAGCGGTGGCCGGGTCGGCGGCGAGGCCTAACGAGTACTGGATGGGTACTACGGGTGGTGGCGTATTCAAGACCACTGATGGCGGGGTCACGTGGCAACCTGCCAGCGACGGTTTCTTCGGCGGTACGATCGGGGCCATTGCAGTGGATCCGCGCAATCCTGACGTAGTGTGGGTTGGAGGCGGCGAGACGTGCATCAGGGGCAATACCTCGCACGGCGATGGCCTCTGGAAGACTACGGACGGCGGCCGGACCTGGCAGTTTCTGGGATTTCGGGAGGAGCACATAGCGTCGATCGAGATACATCCCTCCAACACCGACGTTGTCTACATCGGCGTATTCGGCGATCCGTTCAAGGCGACCCCCAATCGTGGGCTTTACCGTACGAACGACGGGGGTCGATCCTTCCAGAAGATCCTTTTCGTCAACGATTCCACCGGGGTCATCGACATCTCGATGGACCCGAGCAATCCGAACGTTCTTTACGTGGCGATGTGGCAGGCGTACCGAACCCCCTGGTCCATGTCGTCTGGTGGCATCCACAGCGGTCTGTTCAAGACGACAGACGGTGGAATTACCTGGGTCAACCTGACGGCTACAGCCAAGGGTCTGCCACGTGGAATCTTGGGGAAGATCGGGGTGGCTGTCTCGCCTGCGCGACCGACGAGAGTTTGGGCATTGATCGAACACGATTCCGGTGGCGTCTATCGGTCCGACGATGGCGGCGCAACGTGGGAATACCTGAACCGCGAGCGCAAGCTGAGGCAGCGAGCTTGGTATTACACTCATATCTACGCCGATCCGCGGGATCCCGAGGTCGTTTACGCTCTCAACACCGGTTTCTATCGTTCACGAGATGGCGGGCGTACCTTCCCCCAACAGATCGCGGTGCCGCACGGCGACAATCACGATCTTTGGATCGCGCCTAACGACCCGAATCGGATGATCAACGCCAACGACGGGGGCGCCAACGTATCCGTCAACGGCGGGCGTACCTGGACCGACCAGGATTATCCGACGGCCCAGTTCTATCACGTGGATGTGACCAACGAGTTTCCTTACCACATCTGCGGCGCGCAGCAGGACAACTCGACGCTCTGTGGGCCTAGCCGCAAGGAAGGCGGGATCGCGATGGGAGACTGGTACGATGCGGGAGGTGGGGAATCGGGGTATGTCACTCCAAACCCGCGGGATCCGAACGTCATTTTCGCTGGCAGCTACGGCGGATTGTTGACGCGCAAGGACAGGCGCACCGGCTTCGAACGGAACGTCACGGTCTGGCCTATCAACCCGATGGGCCATTCGTCGGAAGACATAGAGGTTCGCTTCCAGTGGACCTTCCCCATCGTTTTTTCGCGGCACGCGCCTAACGTGCTTTACGCAGCGGGCTCTCGACTCTTCCGGTCCACTAACGAGGGAGAAAGCTGGACACCGGTTTCTCCCGAACTAGCGCGGCGCGACCCGCGGACTATGGGACCGTCCGGCGGGCCGATCACCAAAGATCAGACAGGCGTAGAGACTTACGCGGTGATTTTCGCTTTCGACGAATCGCCCGTGCAACCGGGGGTGCTGTGGGCAGGTACAGACGACGGCTTGATATGGGTATCTCGCAACAACGGTGCTACGTGGGAGAACGTCACACCTAGCGACATAGGTGATTTCACCAGAATTTCGATCATCGAGCCGTCCAACTTCGTGGCTGGTGGCGCTTACGTCGCCGCCAATCGTTACCAGCAGGGTGACAAGCGGCCGATCCTCTACAAGACAACGGACTTCGGGAAGACCTGGACCAAGATCGTGAACGGGATCGCGCCGGACCATTTCACCCGCGTCATAAGGGAAGATCCGGTGCGGCGCGGACTACTCTTCGCGGGCACGGAGCGCGGAGTTTACGTCTCGTTCGACGACGGGCTTTCCTGGCAGGTACTGAATCGCAACCTCCCCATCGTGCCTATACATGATCTGCGTATCAAGGATAACGACGTGGTCGTAGCGACCCACGGCCGTTCTTTCTGGGTTCTGGACGACATCTCGGTGCTGCGGCAGGTCACGCCAGATATCACGGCGCGTGGTGCACACCTCTTCAAGCCGGCCGATGTATACCGCGTGAACTGGGGTGGGCGTGGGGGCGGAGTGGGCAGTAACCCGCCTTCCGGCGCGATCATCCAGTACTGGCTGAAAGAGGGCGGCCAGCGAGTGCAGCTCGATTTTCTCGACGCGAAGGGGGCCGTGATTCGCACCTTCGCCTCCGAGGGGTCGGGCGCGCAGGCCGACTCGGCTCGGCCAGCCGGCGAGGCTGAGGGTCCGCCCTTCGGTCAACCGAGTCCGAGCCGCGTGCCGAATCGCGCTGGACTGAACACGTTCGTGTGGAATCTGCGCTACCCGGATGCGGTCGGCTTTACCGGTCTTATCATGTGGGCTGCGAGCACAGCAGGACCAGTGGCTCCTCCCGGTACTTACGCTGTACGCCTCACTGTGGGCAGCGAAGTGCAGACGCAGAACTTCAAGGTGCTCAAGGATCCGCGCTCGACCGCATCGGACGCTGACCTACAGGAGCAGTTCCGCTTGCTCATAGCGATCCGCGACAAGGTGTCGGAAGCCAACAACGCGGTGCGAACAGTGCGCAATATGCGCTGGCAGGTGGAGGATCGCGCTGGCAAGCTCAGCGGCGAGCCTCGCCAGGAATTCGGCCGCTTGGCTGGCGAGATGATGGAAAAACTTACCGAGTCGGAAAACGACATCTATCAGACGCGCAACCAGAGTAACCAAGATCCCCTCAACTATCCCATAAAGCTCAACAACAAGATCGCTGCCCTTTCGGGCGTGGTTGCCAGCGGAGAGTACCGACCTACCAAGCAGAGCTACGATGCTTTCGCTCGACTTTCGAAGGAACTGGATGTGGAGCTGGCCGAGATAAAGAACACGCTCGACGGTTACCTCCCGCGGCTCAATGCGATTCTCAAGGCCGCTGGGCTCCCGGAGTTGGTGCCCAGCACGGAGGAGCCACCGCGTCGTCCTGGCGTGACTATGTAGCGTGAGTGCTGGTCGAGCGCTAAAAGTGTAACGCCGTACGGTGCGCACCGTACGGCGTTACTACTTTCGGTCGGGTTTTCGCTTCGCTCCCAACCACTTCAGCTGCAGCAGTACGGTGCAAGAGGAGAGCAAGAACACTTGCAAGTGACCATACCGTTGGGCAGGAACTCCACGATTTTCCATCGGAAACAGCGGGCACCTGCCTCCTCGTCCTCTATCTCCTGTGCCCGTGCTTGCAGCAGGGCGGCACCGGCGGCCAAGGCAACTATGCCCAAACCCATGACGATACGCTTGCGACCCATCGTCCACCTCCCTCGTTCAGTTCCTTTGTGACCTTTCCGCCGCGGGATGCGGCTGACTCTTACCTGCAGCACCACCGAGCGTAGATGGTTCCTATCCAGGGACACTGGTCGGCACAGGTGTACGTGCCGTCTTTGTTGCAGGAAACCATTTCTCTGCGGACCAAGCTGAAGTCTTCGTCTGCGTCGATTTCCTGAGCCTGGCCGAGCCAGCTAGCGGCAGCGAGCAGCAGGAGTGCGAATGCCGTTTTCATTGTTTCCCCTCCTTGTTGTGGTCACGCCCCCTCCCCAATGAAGGCGGCAAGCTTCGCTGGATTCTCCTGAGCAAACCCATAGGCTCCGATCCGTGCCAAACACGTCCAGGTCGCCCTAGCCCGTCCACGGTGAAGGCCACCAGTTCGGTGCCGTCCGAAGGAAGCTCGATGGCCGAATCGGGAAGCGCTACGACGGGGAGAGCGACTCGTTCCCGTCGCAAAAATTCGCATACGTCAGCAGCGTCCCCTGCAGGTACCACGAATAGGACGCCACCTGCTACAGGTGTCTCGTTCTCGATCTGCCTCGCAAAGCGACCCACTGCCCGGCAGCTCAAGCACAACTGCGTGTTCAAAACCACTACTAGCTCCGGCACACCCACCCGCCCGCACTGCGGCGCACGCGGCAGGCCGGCGATCGCCGCCGCGACGCGGTTGGCAGTGCTAGCCGCTATCACGGCGGGCTCCCGCTCGGCGCCAGCACTGCCGCAGGCGACGACCCAAGCACCAACGAAGAGATGGCCGGTTCTCACTGTGCGTCAGAGTAGAGTGCAAGCGTCACTCGATCGGCATTCGGATCGGCTAGCACCGTGAGCAGGTTACGAGAGGCGTGCAGCAGCGGCTGACGCGTGTCGAAGGCCATCCATCGGCCATCGCGCTGAACCACGAGCACCGTGGGGTCACCGTAGTTGAGCACTCCTTTTACGAACGGGATGTACAACCCGCGCGACGTTGCGTGGATGGTAACAGCCAGATGGAAGCTCGAAGACCACTTGAACAATCCCTTGACGCCCGGTTCGAACGTTTCAGGAAGAAATGGCTTGATATACCCTGGCACGAGTAGCCGCATCGAGCGCACCGTGCCACTTGCCAGGTCGACGATCCAAAGGGAGTCAGACAGGGAACGCACCACGAAGGCAGTGTCGTTGCGCACGGTCATGAAGTTGGCCTCGATGCTTCCCCAGGCCGGATGAGGCGGCGCTCCCTCTGGGAGCACATCGCCGATGGGAAGCAACCTCTGTATAGGCGTAGCCAGCGAATCTGTGAGAACCAGGACCTCCCTACCGCTGCTGCCACCCTGGAGCGTAAAGAGGTAACGCCCTCCGCCCAGGACCTCCATGTCTCCCACGAAACCCACCTTGTCGAGGCTGATAGTTCGTACCAGCTCACCGGTGGCGGAAAAGACGTGGAGCCGCCGTGCCTCAGGATCGGCTACTACGATGCGGCCGTCAGGTAGGAAACGGGGTAGCCGCGGCTGCTGGAACTCGCCCGGCCCAGTACCGCTGCGCCCGATACGCATACGAAGCCGTCCGTCTGGCTCGAACCACGTGACCCGTGCTTCCGATGCGTCTCCTACGAGAAAAGAACCATCTAAAGCCCGCGCTAACCCCGAAAGCCGTACCAGAGGGTAATCGGCACTTTGCTCAGGTGTCACCGTTCCCAGCGACCGCAACGAGTCGGTGTAGTCTCCGGGCAATAGTGCGATATTGATCTCGCTCTCTGCTCCGCCGCCCTCTTTCTGGCTCGAGCACCCGGCCAACACCGAAAAACAAAAACCATAGCCTCCCAGCATCGCCAGGAACGCCCGCAGCGACCTCCGGCTCCACATATGTGAACCTCCATGCGGTGTATCGTGAACGAAAACGAATTCCTGTCAGCCTCGCGTCACTTGGCGATGCTCGATGCTGCCGGCGCGAAGGTCTTGCGCCAACTTTCTTACCGAAGCGGCAAATGCCACGCCCGCCAGGGGGCACTGCATGCCGCACTTACAGACGTATTTCGCTGGAGCGCTCCAAATCCTCGAGGAACATGGCTTCGGCCTCTCTACCGATCGCGGTGTCCTCGATCACGGCATCCAACTCGTAGTTGATAGCCACACCGAGAGGGTTGAAGTCGGTCGAACCCACACGTACCCACCGGCCGTCCACGACGCTGGACTTGGCGTGCATCATTTCTCCACGCCACTCCCAAATTCGCACGCCGTTTCGGAGAAGCCGCCGGTAACCGCTCACCATGAGGCTGCGCAGCCAGACATGGTCGTAGCGACTAGGAACGAGAACACGAACGTCGACACCATCGCGAGCCGCCCCAGCTAGGGCCTCGATCTCCGCCAGTGACGGCGCGAAATAAGCACTCGCTATCCAAATAGATCGCTCGGCGGCTACCGCCTGGAGCTGCAAAGCCCGGGAAATCCTGAATTTCCCGGGTTCTCCCTCCACTATTCCCACCAATGCTGGCGGGTGAAAGCGAGCATTGAGGTGAGAAGAGCGCGCTGCGCGTACCAGTCGCGGTCGGGGCGCGGACCTGCCTAACGAGCGGTCCCACATCTTTTCGAAGGCTTCGGCCATATCCTTGGCAGCGTCACCCTCGATCTCGATGGCTGTGTCGCGCCAAGGAGCTCGGCGGCGACGAATGATGCCGTACTGCCACTCCTCACCGATCCCGATCCCACCCGTTACACCAGCCCGCCTATCGACCACCAGCAGCTTGCGATGATCGCGCGGAAGCAGGCCTAACCACGGGCGCAGCCCCGGGGGCGAGAAAAGACGGACCTCTACGCCACTACGACGCAATTGCCGGAAAAACGACACTGGCGTAGGGATGCGTCCGAACCAATCCACGAGCACTCGTACCCTTACACCGCGCCGCACGGCGTCCTCGAAGGCCTGGGCGAACTCCCTCCCGACGGCGTCACGACGGAAGATATAGCCTTCGTAAAGAACGCTCTCGCGCGCATTGGCGATGAGATGCAGCATGGCTTCGAACGTCGCCGGTCCGTCGCGCAAAAGCCTGAGCCTGTTGCCGCACGACACGTTGGCCGCAGCGATTCGCCAAAGAGCGCGTGAAAAAGAGGGACGCGGACCAGCGAGGAGCGATCCCAGGGCCGAGCTGCTTGAAGCGGAGTAACTGGCTTCGGAGTGCGACATTAGGGGTCCCATAGTAGGATGCTTACTGACAGCACTCGCGAGGGCGATGTCGCTTCGCTATCCTCAACCATTATGCTCGGCATCGATCTTTCGGGTAAGCGTGCCCTCGTGGCCGGAGTGGCCGACGACGGAGGATTCGGCTTCGCCATCGCCAAGGCTCTGGCCGAGGCTGGTGCATCGATCTGCGTGGCCACGTGGCCACCGGCACTGAACATCTTCCTCAACTTGCTGGAGAGAGGGAAGATGGACGAAGCACGGCGGCTGTCCAGCGGTCAGCTCCTTACCTTCGAGCGTATCTATCCCCTGGACGCAGCCTACGATACCATGGAGAGCGTTCCACCCGATGTGCGCGAGAGCAAGCGCTATCGCGACGTAGGTGACTTTTCTATCCAAGGATTGGCTACACGCCTGGTAGAGGATTTCGGATCCCCCTCGCTGGACATTCTAGTACACGCCCTGGCCAACGCGCCGGAGGTGAAGAAGCCTCTGCTCGAAACCTCCCGTGCTGGATACCTGGCTGCCGTAAGCGTGAGCGCTTATTCGCTGGTTTCGCTGCTGCAGCGCTTGGGACCGCACATGCGCCGCGGAGGAGCCGTGGTGTCGCTCACCTACATGGCTAGCGAACGCGTGATCCCGGGCTATGGAGGGGGGATGTCTTCTGCCAAGGCAGCGCTGGAAAGCGATACGCGCACCCTAGCTTACGAAGCGGGACGCACCTGGGGGATCAGGGTCAATACGATTTCCGCTGGTCCGTATCCATCGCGAGCTGCCAGTGCCATCGGGATCATCGAGCGGATGGTGCAGTACTGTGCGGACAACTCGCCGCTCCCAGAAGCCCTCGCTGCGAGCGAAGTCGGATACGCTGGCGCCTTTCTAGCCAGCCCGCTCGCTTCCGGAATAACGGGGGTTACGCTCTATGTGGACAAAGGCTACCACGCCATGGGAATGGCAGTAGCGGGCCTCGGGGAAGGAACAGCGCGAACCTAACGACCGCGTCGAGCCGTCGAGTCGGGTACGAACCGAAACTCGTGCTGCACGACTTGCTGCACGGGGTAGCCTTTCTTGATCGCCGGCATGTACACGGCTTCTGCCAAGGCACGCTGGACCGCGTCGGCGAAAGCAGGGTGGGTAGCCAGTATCACGCTGAACGAGTCCATGTTCACGCTTCCGTCGCTATCCACCACGAACTCGGCCAGCACGAGACCCCCAATCCCCGCATCGTAGAGGGCGTCGGGGTAGATCGGTCGCACAGGCCGGGCCGTATCCTGCTGCGCGGGCCGGTCTACTTCGCTAGCTGTAAAGACTTGCTTGGACTCCACGAGACTAGCCAAGCTGGCCGCCGGTGAAAGTTTGCTAGCCTTGGGTTTCCGAGGGCGAAGTTCGCCTTCGCGCGACCAGAGGAGCACCGTCCCGCAAGCGCTAGCGATGGCTGGTGAAACTCGGAACTGTGGCGGCGCCATGGCCAGCCCAGCGTAAACCTCCATAGCCTCGAGGGAGCGAGGGCTGATGGCATCCAGGTCGAACTCGCCTGCAGCCAGCGGCGCGCCGTCCAGCCATACCAAGGGAGCGCACCTTGCCCCGCGGAAGCGTACCTGATTCTGAATGAGGCCGCGCGGATTCGGGGAGATTCTGGCTCCAGGAATCATGCGGAACATGTCGGTGAGATGGGTCGGATTTCGCTTTTCGAAATCCTCGCGCGTGAAGAAATGACCCACTCCTAAGTCGCGCCTTGCGTAAAAACCAGCACGCCAGCCAGTCAGATTGGCTCTCCCATACACCACCACCGGCGCCAGATCGAGTGCCACACGGGCTAACGTTACATCCAGCGGTATGGTCTTCCCGGCAAGGACCATCAATTCCACGGTGTCCGGCCTGTAGCCGAGGCGGCGGAACCGCAGCTCTAATGGGCCAGCGGGCACGCGGGCGAGCTGAAAAACGCCCTTCTCGTCTGTCTCGGCTTTGAACGAGGACCCAGCCAGCGTGATCTCGACGCCTGCGATGCCAAGTCCGACACTATCACGTACGGTGCCCTTGATGCCACCCGTCCCTAAAGCCCCTTCCTGCGCACGCAATATCGGGGTGGCAAGGGCCAGGGCTAATACCGTGGCCGCAGCCCCGGCTCTGCGCTCACACTGCCGGCAGAGTTTCGCCATGTCAGCCTCCGAATCCGATCCCGGCACCGACTACCCGGGTAACGGACGTTCGAACATACAGCAAGTACAGCAACCAACTCCCTCTCACCGGCTCGCATGAGGCAGGCTGAGGGGCTTGGAGGCCGGTGCACAATTTCAAGATACGGCACGTCCCAACGCCCGCAATAGGTCAGACGCGGATGGGGCAGCTGCCCGCTCGTGCGGCCCCCTGGATTGCGACGCCATGTTAGCCTACCCAGGTAACAGCGTACAGAGAGAAATCGCGCGGCGCTGGACGAGTCCTCGCCGATCCGACATGTTCAGCACCCCGTGGCGGCGCAAACATTACGCGTAACAGAGTGGCAACTATGACTCGACGAGCACTGATAGTGGCACTTGCGGGACTCTGCGTAGCTTCCGCCTGCGCCCGACGTGGTGGAGAGTTCGACCTCGTCATCTATGGCGGCCGGATCGTGGACGGCACCGGCAACCCCTGGTACTACGGGGACGTCGGTATAAAAGGCTCGAGGATCGCTGTGATCGCAGCCCCGGGGACGCTCCGAGAAGCGCCGGCGCGGGAGCGAATCGACGCCACCGGCCTAGTGGTAGCGCCGGGCTTCATCGATGTCCAATCGCACTCGTGGAACCAGCTTCTCTTTGCCGACGGCCGGGTGATCGGTAAGATCTCGCAGGGCGTCACGTCGGAGATCTTGGGCGAAGCTACCACCCCAGCTCCGTCGAATGCCAAGCTGGACTCGCTCTACCTGGGTGGCGATAGCGACGACTCCCTCATGCTGGAACGTGTGCGGCGTTTTCGAGGGCCTCGCGGCTTCGGCGCCTGGTTGGACTCGATGCAAGCACACGGCAACGCGGTGAATGTGGGTAGCTTCCTAGGTGCCACTACGGTCCGGGCCTACGCCATGGGGCAAAAGGAAGGTGAGGCAGGTCCAGCCGAGTTGGACACGATGCGCGCCATCGTAGCCAACGCGATGCGCGATGGGGCGTTCGGTCTTTCGAGCGCGCTGATCTATCCTCCGGGGAGCTACGCAGGGACGCAGGAGTTGATCGAACTCGCCAAGGCGATGGCCCCATACCACGGCACGTACATCACTCATATTCGGTCCGAGGAGTCGGGGCTGTTGGGTGCACTCGACGAAGCGGTCCGAATAGGTCGCGAGGCCGGCGTCCCGGTAGTGATCTACCACCTCAAGGCTTCGGGTCGTGCGAACTGGCCGCTGGCCGGTCCCGCTATCGCGAAGATCGACTCGGCAAGAGCAGCTGGCCAGGATGTCAAGGCTACCATGTACCCGTACCCAGCTTCTGGCAACAATCTCTCCTCCTGCATCCCGGACTGGGTGCATGCTGACGGTAAGCTGCTGGAACGACTACGAGACCTGTCGTTGCGCTCCCGTATACGCTCGGAGATGACCGCCACTAATCCCGGCGCACCGATCTACTGCCAGCACAACCCACCCGATGCGTACCTGATCTCGGGATTCAAGAGACCGGAGTACCTCGGCTTTCAGGGGAAGCGTCTGGACGAAATCGCTCGAGCACTCGGTAAAGACTGGGCCGAGGCCATTATCCAGCTGACCTTGGACGAGGAGAACCGCCTCAGCAAGATCACCTTCGCCATGTCGGAGGCGAATGTGGCACGAATGATTGCGCGGCCCTGGGTGGTTATCGGGAGCGACGCAGGCGGCTTCGATCCTGAGACGACTACGGCATTAGTGCATCCACGTGCCTATGGCACCTTCCCAAGGGTTCTGGGAAAGTACGTGCGGCAAGACAGCGTCCTTACGCTAGAAGACGCTGTCCGCAAGATGACGTGGTCCACGGCGCAAATACTCTGGCTGAGAGATCGCGGGCTCGTGAAAGAGGGAATGTTCGCCGACATAGCTATCTTCGACCCGTCGACCGTGATGGACCGCGCCACGTTCGATCGACCACATCAGCTCTCTGTTGGAGTCAAATACACTCTCGTCAACGGAGTCGTCGTGTGGCGCGACGGGCGCTACACCGGAGCTAAACCGGGTGTCGCCCTGCGAGGACCGGGATGGAACGGCGGCCGGTAAGGAGTCGGCGATGGCTGCTGGCGCTGATACTCGCGCTCGGCGCAGTCTCCACGGTTTGCCTTTGGCGTGCCTCGACGCTCGGGCCATACGTTGTCGAAGCTCCTGCGGCAGACACCGCACTGGTGGCCGCAGTCCGGACCGAGCCTCTCGCTGAGGCGCTGAAGCTAGCCACAGTTTCGCCAGAAGACTCGGCGCGGTTCGATCCAACCCCCTTCCTGGAGTTGCACAAGTTTTTCGAGTCGGCGTACCCACTGCTTCACCAGCGACTCACGAAGCGGGTGGTCAACGGTTACAGCCTACTGTACCGCTGGGCTGGTTCCGATAGCTCGCTGGACCCGATCGTTCTGGCGGCCCACCTGGACGTGGTGCCTGTGGACAGTGTCACGCTGCACCGGTGGCAGTATCCTCCTTTTGGAGGCGTCGTGGCGGACGGTTTTGTCTGGGGGCGCGGGGCCCTGGACGACAAGGGCTCGCTAGTGGCGATCCTGGAGGCGGTAGAGTTGCTACTGCAGCAGGGCTTTACGCCTCGCCGCACGGTATACCTTGCCTTCGGGCACGACGAGGAAGTGGGAGGCGAAGCTGGTGCGTCGAGGCTGGCTGCGTTGCTCGCACAGGAGGTGCGCGGGCTGGCTTTCGTAGTGGACGAAGGTGGAGCGGTCGGTGAAGGCGTTGTCTCAGGCGTAGGGCGTCCTGTGGGGCTGATCGGGGTGGCGGAAAAAGCGTCCGTGAATGTCGAGCTTTTCGTCGAGCAGGAAGGAGGTCACTCGTCGATGCCCCCACAGCGCACGGCAGTCGGTGTTCTGGCTAGGGCGCTCGCGAAGCTCGAGGAACACCCGTTCGAATTGCGATTGACGCCCGTGGTACGAGACATGTTCATGCGACTGGCGCCGGAGATGCCGTTAGGTGTTCGCCTCGGACTGGCCAACCTCTGGCTGGTCGAGCCATTGGTTCTGCGTGCCATCGCAGTGGACCCGCGGGTGGCCGCGACGCTGCGCACTACTACGGCTCCGACGATGCTATCTGGGAGTCCCAAGGCGAACGTTCTGGCCGGTCGTGCGAGCGCGGTAGTGAACTTGCGGCTACTCCCTGGTGACACGCCAGAAGCACTGCTAGCGCGCATTCGAGATGTGGTAAGCGACAGCGCGGTGAATCTACGTGTCGTGGGCGATGCAGGTGCAGTGGGCGTCGTGGCCGATTATCATGGATGGGAGTACGCCCTATTGGAGCGGACGGCTGCCCAGGTTTTCCAGGGAGTCTTGCCGGTGCCATTTCTTACCGTGGGAGCTACCGATGCACGTCACTACTCCCGGCTCACGAAGAACGTCTTTCGCTTCAGTCCTTTGAAGGTCACGCCCCAGCTGCTGGCCACGGTCCACGGGACGAACGAACGGCTGGCGATCGCAGATTTCAGGCGTGGGGTGCTGTTCTATCTCGAGCTGCTGAGGAATCTCGATCGAGCCGTGACAGTGTCGAGGAGTGGGTGACACAGTGAGTGCCCGCGTCTGCCCGCAGTGCGGGACTCGCTACGAGGGCGACGTACGCTTCTGTTCGTTGGACGGTGCAGCCCTAGTAGCCGAGGGCCCCGGCACCGCGCTGGAAGGAAGCGTCATCGCCGATCGGTACTTAGTGCTGGAAAAGCTGGGCGAGGGCGGGATGGGCGAGGTGTACCTTGCCGAGCATGTGCGCATGAAGCGCAAAGTGGCGGTCAAGGTCATGCGCGCCTGGTTGGCTAGCGATCCCGCTGCTATAGGGCGCTTCCATCGAGAGGCCGAGAATGCCAGCCAGATCTCGCACCCTAACGTGGCGCAAGTCTACGACTTCGGAGAGGCGGCTCGGGGGATCGTATATCTGGCAATGGAGTACGTGGCTGGCGAGTCGTTGCGGCTGGTACTGGAACGGGAGGGCGCCCTCAATCCCGTACGAGCGGCAGACATAGTCAGTCAGATAGCCGACGCACTAGCGGCTGCACATTCGTTAGGCATCCTTCACCGCGATCTCAAACCTGACAACGTCATGTTAGGCCGCAGTCGAGTGGGTACGGATGTGGTGAAGCTGCTGGACTTCGGCATCG
>DATMBI010000231.1:0-7652 GCA_035559375.1 Gemmatimonadaceae bacterium
CCGCCGTTATCTTCGGAGTGCTGCTGCTCGGCATACCGGTCTATAGGTGGACTGTGGGCCGCCGGTAGAGTCTCCCTTGACCTCTTTACCTAGGTAGGCAAGTTTGGCGTGCCGCTCGGCAGCGGCGATGATCGGCAGGTAGTAGACGACCTTTCTTTCGGGAAGCGTAGCCATGAAATCTTGGAGATTCTTTCTGAGTCCAGCTCTCGTTGCTGTCTGGCTGGCAGTACTGGTTCCGAAGCTCGCCGCCCAGGGCGTTACAACGGGCGCCATAGCTGGTCGGGTGACCGACGAAAACGGTAACCCACTGGCCGATGTACAGATACGTGTACGCAACAAGAGTACGGGTTTCACCGCGGGCGTTCTTACGCGGGCCGATGGTCGTTACATCGTCCCCAATCTCGAGACGGGGTTGTACGAGGTTACAGCGCGGCGTATAGGCTACGAGCCGGTGACACGCGACAACCAGTTCGTTTCGCTGAGCCAGGTTTTGCCCCTGGATTTCCGGCTTGCGCAGCAAGCTACGCAGCTGGCGGGTGTAAGGATCGTAGCGGCCACGACCAGCGAGACGTTCACGCCGACGAATACCAGCATCAAGACCGTCGTGACCGACACCACCATCAGCCGGATCCCGTTGCTGAGCCGCAACTTGGTTTCGCTCATAGCGCTCACTCCTCAGGCATCGGCGAGTGGTCCCGGCTTTTCCGGTGGTGGCATGTCGAACCGGATGAACAACGTGCAGATAGATGGTGCTACGGAGCGTGACGTTTTCGGCTTGGGATCGACCGGGCAACCTGGTGCCGAGGTAAACTCGCGTTCGGTATCGCTGGAGGCGGTCAAGGAGTTTCAGGTGTTGTTGGCGCCCTTCGATGTACGGCAGGGAAATTTCGGCGGCCTGCTGCTTAACGCCGTCACCAAGGGTGGCACGAACCAACTCCGCGGGACCGCGTTCTATTACTACCGTAACCAGAATTATGGCGCAGACACGGTCGTGGTACGTGGTACGCCATTCGATCGCAAGCAGTACGGGTTCAGCCTAGGTGGCCCGATCGTCAAGGACAGGCTCCACTTTTTCATCGCTCCCGAGTGGCAGGACGAAAACACTCCTGTTGCGGGGCCCTATTATGGGCAGCCGGCCGAGATTCGCCCCGTGTTCCCGTTGCGGGAGGAAGACAAAGTGCGCTTCGAGCAGATAATGCAGCAGCTCGGCGAAACTCGGCTCGGGACGGCGGGCTACGTCAATATCCCCAATCCGCTCACCAACTTTTTCGGACGGCTGGATTATCGTCTCAACGATACGCACCGGATGGTTTTCCGCTACAACTACAGTTGGGGTCAGCGGTTGCGCCAGCAGAACGATCGCACGAGCACCCGGGTAGTTTATTCGGGCAACTTCCACACCTTCACGGCTTGGAAGATGGCCCCGGTATTCCAGCTGTTTTCAGTCTTCGGCAACGGCGCGTCGAACGAATTTTTCCTGGGATACAATCGCTTCCGGCACCGCCGTGTGCCGGAATCCAATTTCCCTCAGATCACAGTTACCGGTCTCACTCTGACCACTGGGGCCACAGGCACGATAGTGGCGGGGGCCGATCAGTTTTCGCAGCAGAACGAGCTGGACACGGACACCTACGAGTTGACTGACAACTTCAGCATCGCTCGCGGGAACCACACGTTCACCTTCGGCACGCGCAACGAGCTGGTGAAGCTGCGCAATCTGTTCAACCAGAGCTCCTTCGGCGTATGGTCGTTCCGCGGCCTGGACTCGCTGGCTGCCGGCAACGCTAACTCCTTCCGGAGAGCGATCATACTGCGGGACGGCGGTAACGTCTATTTCGACGCGCTCCAGAGTGCCTGGTATGCGCAGGACCAGTGGCAGGTCCGACCCAACTTTTCCCTCACGTTAGGGGTGCGCTTCGATATCTCGCGCTTCCTCAAAGACGTGCCCTACAATGCGGCTATAGACAGCGCTTACGGGAGGCGTACTGACGACATCCCGAAGACGGCGGTGCAGTTCTCGCCGCGAGTGGGGTTCAACTGGGATATCCGTGGCGATCAGAAGCACCAGATACGAGGTGGTTTCGGGCTGTTCGTCGGCACGCCTCCGTACGTTTGGCTGGAAAACGCCTACGTCAATTCGGGCAGCATAATCACGTTCCTCAACTGCAACACCGCTGGAAGCACCCATCCAGCGCCTGCGTTCCAGGTGGATCCGTCCACCATCGATGTGTGCAGGAACGGGCAGGGCACTCGCCCGATCGGCGATGTGAACTTCCTGTCGAGCGACCTCAAGTTCCCGCAGCCGATGCGGTTCTCGCTGGGTTACGACCGGCAGTTGCCCCACGACCTGGTGTTTTCCGTAGAGGCGCTTTACTCGCGCACCCTCAACCAGTTCTTCTTCGTGAACAGGAACCTGCGTGGTATTCGTGGGACCGATAGGTTCGGCCGAGTACTGTACGCAGATACGATCCGTGCATCGAACGGCGTAGCGGTGCCAGTGGCTCCTGTCTCGGTGTTGGCTAACGGCGGGACTGCGCGCTTCTCTACGGCTATCGACGTCGTGAACCAGAACCGCGACCGAGCGTGGAACATCACTACGAGCCTGCGCAAGCGTTACTCTGGTAACTGGGAGGCGTACCTCGCCTACACATACGGTCGCGCCAAGGACGTGCAGAGCTTCACTTCGTCGACGCATATTTCTAACTGGCAGTTCGGCCGGACGTACGCCGGCGATCAGCTGGCTCCTACGCTGGCGACATCGCTTTTCGATCAGCGCCACAAAATCGTGGGGACGGCCACGCGGACGTTCGAGTTCCGGCGCGGTTGGTCCACGGACGTAACGGTCACGTACCAGGGAGTCTCGGGCTCGCCCCACGACTACGTATACGGCAGTGTGGCTTCGGGGAGCGGTGACCTCAACGGAGACGGTAGAGCAGGCAACGACCTGATCTACGTGCCGGTGGATGCCCACAACATCAACGAGATCGTGTTCCGCGACATACCGGCCACGTCTACGACCCCGCTGATTACCGCTCGGCAGCAGGCCGATGCCTTCGAGAACTTCATTCGCAATTCCAAGTGTCTGAGCAAGTATCGGGGACAGATACTGCCGCGAAACGCTTGTCGTCTCCCGTTCTCTAACCAGGTGGACCTGGCGATCAGGCAGAACGTTCCCATCGTACGTGGCCAGAGGTTGGCGGTGCAACTCGACATTACTAACTTCGGCAATCTGTTGAACAAGAAATGGGGCCAGGTTAGGGTCGCCGAGGCGAGTGCCAACTCTAACGTCCCGATCTTGAATCACGTGGGAATGACTTCTAACGATCCCAAGATTGCCGTCCCGGTGTTCACGTTCAATGTGAACCAGAGGGAATACATCATCGGCAACTTCGCGTCCAACTACTGGCGCTATCAGCTTTCCGCTCGACTGTCGTTCTAGCACCGATGAAAGCGATCGGAGCCGGGAGCGCACCTTCCGGCTCCGATCGCTTTTTCACCCGTAGGTGTTCGCGTCTAGAACACCGAAAATCGGATGAACTTGCGTGGATTGGTTTTGAACTCCAGCACCAAAGAGTCCACGCGCAGGAGGAGGCGATGCACGTCCTGGTAGAGCGAAGTATCGGCCAGTAGACGACCGAGGTTGCCTTCTCCTCGCTCGGTGCGGGCGACGAGAGCGTCCAACCGCCGCGTCGTGCTCTGGAGGTCGCTCCCCAGCGTCTCCAGCGCGGCGGCGAAGCCGCGCAGGGAACGCAGCGTGGAGTCGACCTGAGCTGAATCGATCGCTGCCAGCCGACTACGCAAGCTGGCGCTCGTTCGGCGGAGTTCGTCAGTGGCACTTGCCGCCAGCGTTCCTATTTCCTGGAGTGCCCTGTTAGCAGCCCCAGCGGCTCCTCTCAGCTGCCTCAGTCCGCCCGAATCCACCAGTTCGCTCCTGAATGCGTCGAGGATCGTGCCCAGCGAGCGTGCCAACGTGTCCGCGCGAGCTGTGATAGCCTGCAGTCCTCCGTAGGGAGATCCCAGCGGCAAGGTATCGCCTGGCGAATACGAGACGTCCGTAGGTTCTATGGGGTTGAGGGCCACTGCCATGTCTCCGAAAAAGCCGTTCGGTACGATGGAGACAGAGGAGCCCACCGGGACGCGATAGCGTCGCTGGACGCGTAGCGTTACCAGCAGCGTTCCGCGTGGATCGAGTTCTACCCGATCCACGAAGCCCACGTTCACACCTGCTAGCCAAACCGGCTGCCCTTGCTTGAGGCCTGCTCCCCAGGGGAAGCGCACGTAGAGGGGATAACCCTTTTCCAGGCCACCGCGGACCAGCCACACAGAGGAGACCGCTGCCACGGCGACAGCTACCGTGGTGAGCAGTCCCACTAGAACCTCGTCGCGGCGCTTCATCCTTGGAGACGCGGCGCCAAAAGGGCCGCGACGAATGCATCGAGGACCAGAATCGCCACGGAAGTGATCACCACTGCTCTAGCAGTGGACCTACCGACGCCTTCGGCACCTACATCCGCCATATAACCCTCGTAAGAGCAGAAAAAAGCTATTGCGCTCCCGAATATAGTGGCTTTGAGCAAAGAGTATACGATTTGGAACATGTTGAACGAAATGCGAAGCCCTTCGGAAAAGTGCTGCCACGTCACGTCGGTCGCTAATACCGCGGTCAGAAAAGCCACTGTCACGCCGACGAAATTCGCGAACACCACTAGCGCTGGCAGCATGACTGTAGCGGCGATCATACGCGGCACGACTAGATAGGCTACGGGATCGTACGCGAGCGTCTCCAGCGCGTCTATCTGTTCGGTGACGCGCATGGTACCGATCTCCGCGGTCATGCGAGCTCCGACTCTTCCTGTCAGGACGAGGCCGGTCAGTAGCGGACCCAATTCCAGCACGATCGTTTGCCGCGAAATGAGCCCCACGACTGAAAGTTGTACACCTGGGAACAATTGATAACGCGATTGGAGCGCTATCACCGATCCGATGAATGCCGCTACTATTGCAGTAAGTGGCAGTGAATCCACACCGATGGCGCGCATCTGGCGAACTACGAGGGGGAAGTAGGTACGCCATTCGGTAAAGAGCGCGCGTAACGTGTCGGCCAAAAAGTAAACGCGCGAGCCGATGCCCCCTAGAACCGATACGCCCAGAGCGGCTGCCCTGCGCAGAGCCGAAACCGCCGCTCTCTGTACTATGGGAAACTCGTCGGTACGGCGGCTGCCGATGGCTTCCGCGGGAGTCATGTGCGAACACGTGCCAGAAGGATCAGCCCAGCTAGTGCGAAGATGACGTTCGGCGACCAGGCCGCCATCTCAGGGTCCATAAGACCCTTCCCGCCGACTGCCTTGGTCAGCTGGATCATTCCTAGGAAGGCAATGGTGATAGCGAGGCTCACTCCAATACCCCAGGCAGCTCCTCCCTTCTGGTTCGTGGTCGCCAATGGAGCACCGAAAAGTGCGATGATTATACAGGTAACCGGTATCGCCAGCTTGAGAGCGCGTTCCACTCGCAACTCGTTGACATCCGATCCCGAACGTTCGAGGGCAGTGATGTATCGGCCCAGCTCGCGGTAGCGCATATCCTCGGGTGCCTTGGGTGACGCGAGCAGTTGTACTGGAGTTTCGGTGAAGTGGCGCTCGCGCAGCGAGTCGAAGGCGACAGTAAAGGTTCTGATGCTGTCCGGCACCACGTGCAGGCTACCAGCGATCAGCGTCCAGCCGCGGCCGCTTACCCAGCGCGCATTCGCGGCAGAAACGATCCACGTGGGATAACCTGGATCGCCAGGGCGTCCTTTGCGTTCGATCTGTACCCCGTCTGCGAGGCCTGTGGCAGCTCGTAGCTGTGCGATCTTGTACACCCTGCCGCGCTCGGCCGCGAAGGCGAAGTTGATGCGTTCCGTGCCGGTAGTGAAGCGCACCTCCTGCAAAAGCTCGCTGCGCCGGCGGTTGCCCAGTGGCGCCACTTCGCTCAAAAGCAATGCCAGAGCGCCGATGACGACAGATGCGGCGAATATCGGTACGCTCAATCTGTGAAAACTTATACCCGAGGCCTTAGCCGCAGTTATTTCGGAATGGCGCGTCATACTCACCAACGTGAACACGGTGGCGAACAGCACTGCCGCCGGAAGCACCAGGTACATCGTCTCGGGTGCCCAGTACACGTAGGAGAGCGCGATGTCGCGTTTGGGGAGGTTACGGCTCAGGTATTTGTCTATGTTGTCAGTGAGGTCGAAAATAGAAACGAGGACCGGGAAGCCCAACGCTGTGGCAACGAAAATTCGGGAGAACTCGGACAGTACGTAGCGATCCAGTTGCCGTAGAAAGCGTGACACGATCATCGGCCCCTGCCTCGCTTCGCACTATTCCGGCCGCGCAGTCGCAGCGCGGTGCCGACGATGTAGGAGAGTTCCTGGATGTCACCGCCTTGCGCCGTGGCGCTTTCGCGGTCCATGGTAGGAAGAAGCATCGTTCCCACTATCACGAGGGCGACGTTAGCCGACCACATCGCCCAGAAGGGCGAGAGAATGGCGCGGTCGGCCAGGGCCTCGCCGGCTATCAGGCCGATGTAGTACAGCCCGAAGATCGTCATGCTGGCACCGATCACCAAGCCCACACCGCCGCGTGGGAAGCGCAGAGCGATCGGTGCCCCCACGAGAACGAAGACGACGCAGGCCAGCGAGATCGCGAACTTCTTGTGCAGCTCCACGGCATTGAGATTGACCTGCTCGCGATGCTGCACGGTCCGAGCACGAGCACTTTCTATGTAACCGGTAACCAGAAAAGGCAGCTGGGGAGCCGTAGCATAGGATTGCTGCCAAACAGGCGGCGTCACGGGAGGTACAGCAGTCTCCTGCGCCGTGCTGCCTGCTTGCCGAGCGACTTGCCGGGGCACCGCTATGGAAGCACCTGGTACTAGCTCCGCTGCATACAGGGGGGACACTTTCAACGCACCCAGACTGCTTCCACCTCGCAGTTTCTTGATGAGGGCCACTCCGTCGCAGTACAACCTTCCGAGCGAAAAATGCCTGGAACGCGGTGCGGGGGCGCCCGGAACCACGTTGAGCACCGTGCTGCTACTCATCTGAGGCGGAGTAGCCGGAATGCCGGTGAGCGCTTCGCGTACCGCAGCCAACATCGCCTTTTCGAGATCGGAGCGCGCCTGCTCGTACTCCAGCTCGTAGCGACTCACCTCGTTCTGCAGCTCGCAGATGGTCATCTCGCGGTCCGTCTTGATAGTGGGATCTCGAGTCATCTCGAGCTGGTTGGCCACGCCGCGTACCAGGATGTAGTCCGTCACGAAGTGTAGCTGCTGCAGTTGCAACGGTTGTTCGCGCGGTACCTCCATCAGGGTCCCGTTATGCAGTGTCAGGACAAGATCGGTGCCGTTTGGCGCGAACGCCACCTCGCCCCGCTCGGCGTAGATGGTACGGCTGCGCAACGGATCGCTCAGGTCGTAGATCGTCACGTCACGCATCCGGTTGGAGTAGGGCTCCAGATGCGTGGCGCGCAAGAAGAAACGGTTGGGAACGACTTCGTTGATGATCTGTTCGCGAAGGCCGAAGGTAGGCTTTTTGCGAGCGATGTCGCCCTGCAGAGTTCTGAGCCGATGATTCGCGGCCGCGAGTACCTGGTCGTTGAAGGCCAGCATCCCCG
>DATMBI010000232.1:0-7413 GCA_035559375.1 Gemmatimonadaceae bacterium
CGGGTAAACCGGTACGCGTACTGGTCGTGGCCGTTGGCGAAAAAGCCCGCGAGGCGCAGGAGGCTGGAGCCGACTACGTTGGCCCGGAGTATCTGCAGCGCATCAAGGAAGGCTGGCTCGATTTCGACGTCATGATCGCCACGCCCGACCAGATGGGGCAGGTTGGACAGTTGGGACGGATTCTGGGCCCGCGGGGTCTCATGCCCAACCCCAAGGCTGGGACGGTCACGATGGATGTAGGCCGAGCTGTCCGGGAGGCCAAGGCGGGAAAGATCGAATTCCGTGTGGACAAGCAGGGGAATGTGCACGCTCCTATCGGCAAGGTGTCGTTTCCGGTTGAAGCGCTGGAGCAAAACTTCAACGCCTTCATGGAACAGGTAGTTCGTGCCAAGCCAGCGGCCGCCAAGGGAGTGTACATCCGTAATGTGTCGCTTTCGAGCACGATGGGACCCGGCATCCGTGTGGATGCCACAGCTTATCGGTAAGGCGCAATGAAGCGAACCGAGAAAGAACAACTGGTTTCGGAGCTGCGCCGGAAGATCGCGGGTGCGCGGGCGCTCTATTTCACCGACTTCACTGGATTGAACGTGAAGCGCATGACGGAGCTGCGCCGCAGGCTGCGTCGCGCCGGCGTGGAATACGTGGTCATAAAGAACACGTTGGCGCTGAGAGCGGTCAGCGAGAGCGGCCTCCCGACAGCTCCGCTGCGGGGTCCTACAGGGGTTGTCCTGTCGAGCGACCCGGTCGTAGCGGCCAAGCTTCTGACAGACTTCGCGAAAGAGAACGAACAGAAACCGGTGGTCAAGGGCGGATTGCTCGAAGGACAACCCGTGGACGAGGCGCAGGTCAAGAAACTCGCCACGCTCCCGCCGCGCGAACAGATGCTGGCCGAGCTCGGGGCGGGTCTGCAGGCTCCGCTGGCAGGTTTGTTGGGCGCACTTTCGGCTCTGCTGCAGAACTTCGTAGGTGCTCTAGAAGGTCTCAAGCAGCAGCGGGAGGCCTCGTAATGTCGGTGCTCGACATCCGGGCAGTACTTAGGCATAAACTGGAGTCCACTTTTGGCCGCACCTTCTGGTTGCTGGCCGCATCGTGAACACGGAGAAACACACCATGGCAAACGCTACCCTGAGCAAGGACGAGATCCTCGAAGCGATCGGCAACATGACTGTCTTCGAGCTCGCCGAGCTGATCGAAGCTTTCAAGAGCAAATTCAACGTGACGATCGCGGCCGCGCCGGTGGCGGCGGCACCGGCCGCGGGCGGTGGTGCGGGCGCGCAGGCCCCGGCCGCCGAGGAGCAGTCCGAGTTCACTGTCGTACTCAAGGATGCCGGTGCGCAGAAAATCCAGGTCATCAAGGTGGTGCGGGAACTGACCGGACTGGGTCTAAAAGAAGCGAAGGATCTGGTGGACGGTGCTCCCAAAGAGGTCAAGAGCGGTCTCAGCAAGGACGAGGCCAACCAGATCAAGGCGAAACTCGAGGCGGCTGGCGCGGTGGTGGAGTTGAAGTAGTGTGCCGGCCAGCCGAAAGCTGGCGGCGTACCTTCACCCACACCCAGGGCCTCGTGATAGCACCGCTTCTCCGTCGCAACCTACTACACGTTCGTCGCCGCCTGTCCCGCGCGATCCCCGCGTGGGAAGGGCGGCCTTCTCCCTGCCGGGAGTAACTGAGTTATGCCCAGTGCAATGAAGGAAATCTCGTTCGCCAAGCTCCAGCAGGGGCTGGAGATGCCCCACCTCCTCGAGATCCAAACGCGGGCCTTCCAGGCCCTGCTGCGTCGAGGAGAAGAGGTGGGCCAAGGGGAGGATATCGGTCTAGAGCGGGTCTTCCGCGAGCTGTTCCCGATTTCGGACGTCCACGAAAACTTCGTGCTCGAGTACGTCAGCTATTCGCTCGGAGAACCCAAATACACCGTCGAGGAGTGTATCGAGCGGGACATGACGTACGCGGCACCTCTCAAGGCCAAGCTGCGTCTCGTGATCAACGAAGACGTGGATGGAACGGGACGGCGCCGTCCCAAGGACGTCATCGAAAAGGAAGTGTATCTGGGCGACCTTCCGTTGCTCACTGAGCTAGGGACGTTCGTTGTCAACGGGGCCGAACGAGTGGTGGTGAGCCAGCTGCACCGTTCGCCCGGCGTGGTTTTCGAGGAAGCTACCCATCCCAACGGCCAGCGTCTCCTTTCGGCGCGCATTATCCCCTTCCGCGGATCGTGGGTGGAGTTCACCGTCGACATTCACGACGTGATCTACGTCCATATCGACAAGAAAAAGAAGTTCCCCGCGACAGCGCTGCTGCGTGCGTTCGGGTACTCCTCGAACGCCGACATCCTGCGGCTTTTCTTCGCTGTCCGCGAGTTGGACCTAACGCGGAAGCGCGAGAGCCGGCAGGACCAGCGTGAGGTCATCGGCGCCATCATCGCCGAGGACATAACGCTGGCTGGCGAGGCAGTGGATCCCAACGCACCCAAGGCCAAGACCAAGAAGGCCAAACTCGCCCAGGAGCGTGCCGCGGCCGACCTGCTGGTACGGCAGGGGGACGAGCTTACCGAGGAGGTATACAACCGACTCGTTCGCCTCGGTATCAAGTCCATCAAGGTTTTCTCGTCGTACATGTTGGTGGATCTTCGCGACGAGCTGGATGCCTTCGAACGTGGCGAACGTTCCCAGCCGCGGGTGCTGTCGCACGACGTGGTGGACCCGGAGACCGGCGAGGTCCTGGCCGAGGCGGGTGAACCTCTGAAGGAAGCGCTCGTCAAGCGACTTCGGAAGGCGGAAGTTTCGAAGGTCTACGTCTTCGTGCCTTCGGGCAAAGCCGAATCGGCACTGATTCGCAACACGCTTGCCAAAGATCCCACGAACACGAACAACTGGTCACCGGAAGAGCGCGCCAAATTCGCCACTCCAGAAGAGCTGGCCGATGCAGCCGAAACACACGCTCTGCGGTCCATCTATGCGCTCTTGCGACCCGGCGAGCCGCCTAGCAAGGAGGCAGCTCGTCTGGCGCTGGAACGTCTGTTCTTTTCGCCCAAGCGCTACGATCTGGGCAGGGTCGGGCGCTACAAGATCAACCAGCGCCTCGGCCTTTCCGTCGATCCCGATACCACAGTCCTCACGAAGGAGGACTTCATCGCTATCCTGCGCTACCTCGTCGAGCTCCGCGAAGGGCGCGGCCATGTGGACGACATCGATCACCTGGGCAACAGGCGTATCCGCTCCGTCGGCGAGCTCATCGCCAATCAGTTCTCCGTCGGCCTTTCGCGGATGGCGCGGCTCGTCAAGGAGCGCATGTCTATCAACACCGATCCGGAGAAGATCTCGCTGGACGACTTGGTCAACGCCAGAACCGTGAGTGCGGTGATACAGGCGTTTTTCGGTTCGTCGCAGCTGAGTCAGTTCATGGACCAAACCAACCCCCTGGCCGAGCTCACGCACAAGCGCCGTCTCTCGGCGCTGGGACCGGGGGGATTGACGCGGGAGCGCGCCGGCTTCGAGGTACGCGACGTACACTATTCGCAGTACGGCCGCATGTGTCCGATCGAGACTCCTGAAGGCCCCAACATCGGTCTCATTACGTCGCTTGCGTGCTACGCGCGCGTGAACGACTTGGGGTTCGTGGAAACGCCGTATCGCGTGGTGCGCAACGGCAAGGTCACCGGTGAGATCGCCTGGCTGGATGCCAACAAGGAGGAAGAGGCGGTAATAGCGCAGGCCAATGCGCGACTCAATCCTGACGGTAGCTTCGCCGACGAACTCGTTCTCTGCCGGCAGCGCGGCGACGTGCCGCTGATGCCTCCGGATCGGATCGACTACATGGACGTGGCGCCGGAGCAACTCGTCTCGATCGCCGCGGCGCTCATCCCGTTCCTGGAGCACGACGACGCCAACCGAGCGCTCATGGGTTCTAACATGCAGCGTCAGGCTGTTCCCCTTCTGCAGCCGCAGGCGCCGCTCGTGGGTACGGGGCTGGAGGAGAAGGTCGCCCGCGACAGCGGTGCGTGCGTGCTCGCCCGGCGTGCTGGCGTGGTGACTCACGTTACCGCGGACGAGATCGTCGTGGACGCCGGCCCAGCGGAGCGCCACAAGAAAGACGAAGACAGACCGCTGGCAAGGCTGACGCAGCTAGACCGCTACAAGCTCAAGAAGTACTGGCGTACTAACCAGGACACCGCCATCAACCAGCGACCTGTAGTACGAGTGGGACAGCGGGTCAAGCGAGGGGATGTGCTGGCCGACGGCGCTGCCACGGAGAACGGGCAGCTGGCACTCGGCGCCAACGTGCTGGTGGCCTTCATGCCATGGTACGGCCATAACTTCGAAGACGCCATCGTGCTCTCCGAGCGGTTGGTGCAAGACGACGTCTATTCGTCGATACACATCCAGGAACTGGAGCTCCACGTCCGCGACACGAAGCGAGGCAAAGAAGAGATCACCCGCGAGATCCCTAACGTGTCCGAGGAGGCGCTGGTGGATCTCGACGAGCGCGGTATCGTCCGCATCGGCGCGCACGTCAAACCAGGAGACATCCTGGTAGGGAAGATCACCCCGAAGGGGGAAACCGAGCTGTCGCCGGAAGAGAAGCTTCTCACTGCCATCTTCGGAGAGAAGGCCAAGGACGTGAAGGACTCCTCCCTCAAGGTTCCGCCAGGGATGGAGGGTGTGGTGATCGACGTCAAGATCTTCTCTCGCGTAGAGGACGAGGAGGTCGTAGAGAAGGATCGCGGCGATCGAATCAGCGAGGTACGGCGCATAGAAAGCGAAGAGAGGGCGCGCATCTTCGATGTGCGCGACGAGGAGCTGCGGCAGTTGCTCGAGGGTGAGACCGTGGTGACGGCGCTACGTGCCGGCACCGTCGAGCCATTTTTCGAGCCGGGAACTCGGCTTACAGCAGAGCTTCTAGCAGGCGTCCGCTTTTCGCAGCTCGATCTCAAGACCTTCCGAGTGGAGAACCGCAGGGTCAACGAGCGCGTGCGGGAGATAGTGGAGGCCGCGCAGCAGGAGATCGACCGTATCGAAGACAGGGCGGAAGCTCGTATCGATCGGATACTGCAGCCCGACGAGCTGCCGCCGGGCGTCATTCAGCTCGTGAAAGTGTACCTGGCTGAGAAGCGCAAGATCTCCGTGGGTGACAAGATGGCTGGGCGGCATGGCAACAAGGGGATCGTCGCGCGCATCGTGCCGCAGGAGGACATGCCCTTCCTGCCAGATGGCCGGCCCGTTGACATCGTGCTCAATCCGCTCGGTGTCCCCAGTCGAATGAACGTGGGGCAGATACTGGAGACGCACCTCGGTTGGTGCGCCAGGATTCTCGGTTTTTACGCCAAGACGCCGGTTTTCTCGGGTGCGAACGAGCACGAAATCGGCTTGCTGTTGCGTCTCGCGGGCCTGACGTGGGCGCGTGAGACGCTGAATCTCCAGGCGGCACCGCTGAGGATCGCGGCTCGCGACATAGAGGCAATCTTGGCGGATATCCGTCCTGAGGACGGCAGGCCGGAGCGCCAGGCTCACACGTTGGAAAACGCTCGACTCAGCGAGCTGGGTGGGCGTTCCGTGTCGGCCGAAACTCGAGACGTTTTCAATAGGGTGCGGGAGTTCCTGGCTCAGGCGGCGCGCGAACTGGCTGCGCGGGAGTTGCAGGAGGTGAAGAACCAAATCGACCTGCACCGCAAGATGGCCGAGGACGAGACGTTGCCGGCACAGGCTCGGGCCGAGGCGCGTACGGCGCTGCGGCAACTCGAGAAACGAGCTGCTCTGTCTCCAGCGGAGCTCTTGGACGACGTGGAACTCGGTGGGTTGGCGAGCATGCTGGGGCCGAAGAGCGAGGCCGACGTGGATGCTGCTGTGGGAGAGATCTTGCGGCTGGCTCGGATCACGCCGGCTGGCAAGATGTATCTCAGGGATGGCCGCAGCGGCGAGACCTTCACCTTCCCGGTGACTGTGGGAGAGATCTACATGCTCAAGCTCTCGCACCTGGTGGACGACAAGATCCACGCCCGCAGCATCGGTCCGTACTCGCTGGTCACGCAGCAACCGTTGGCAGGCAAGGCCCAGTTCGGCGGCCAGCGCTTCGGAGAGATGGAGGTCTGGGCGCTCGAAGCGTACGGCGCTGCCCATACGCTGCAGGAGCTACTGACTGTGAAGTCCGACGACGTGAACGGTCGCAGCCGCGTGTACGAGGCGATCGTCAAGGGTCAGAATCTTCCCGAACCCGGCACGCCTGAATCGTTCAACGTGCTGGTGAAGGAGCTGCAGGCATTAGGCATTTACGTGAAGATGGGTGCCAAGAACGGCCTGGGCGGCTTCGGCCGCGATGGCGAGGAGTAGGAAATGATAGACTTCCGCAACGCACGCGAGACGCGTGCACAAGCCTTCGACTACATCCAGATTCGGATCGCGTCCCCCGAGGAGATCCGCGGGCCGCGCGATCCCAAGGAGC
Organism: Gemmatimonadaceae bacterium; assembly: GCA_035559375.1. GTDB lineage: Bacteria > Gemmatimonadota > Gemmatimonadetes > Gemmatimonadales > Gemmatimonadaceae > DATMBI01. The sequence goes on from DATMBI010000232.1 coordinate 6,434, forward strand.
GGGAGCGGCTCGAGATGCAGGGGCTGCGCACCTGGTGGTCGTGGGGCGAAGTCACCAAGCCGGAGACCATCAATTATCGCTCGTTCAAGCCAGAGAAAGACGGCCTGTTCTGCGAGCGTATCTTCGGTCCCGTCAAGGACTGGGAGTGTCATTGCGGGAAGTACAAGCGGATCCGTTACCGCGGTGTCATTTGCGATCGCTGTGGGGTGGAGGTCACCCTCTCCAAGGTGCGTCGCGAGCGCATGGGGCACATCGAGCTGGCTGTCCCCGTGGCCCACATCTGGTTCTTCAAGACGCTCCCCAGCCCGATGGGGAACTTGCTGGACCTGACGCTGCGCGATCTGGAGAAGATCATCTACTACTCCAACTACGTGGTAATCGACCCCGGAGAGCAGGATGTCCAGGTCAACCAGCTTCTGGACGAGGACCAGTATCTCGAGCTCAAGAAGAAAGCTCGCGAGGAAGGGGACCACGCCTTTCTGGCCGATATCGGGGCACCGGCAATCAGGGAGCTGCTGAGGCGGATAGACGTCGACAAGCTTGCCGAGGAGCTGCGCAAGCAGGTGCGCGAGGAAACGTCGCAGCATCGTAAAAAGCAGTTGCTCAAGCGGCTCAAGATCGTGGACGCCTTCCGCAACAGCGGCGAAACAGGCGGCGTGCGCAACAAGCCGGAATGGATGATCATGGATGTCATTCCGGTCATTCCGCCCGATCTACGTCCACTGGTGCCGCTCGACGGGGGGCGTTTCGCCACTTCCGATCTCAACGATCTCTACCGGCGCGTGATCAATCGCAACAACCGGCTGCAGAAGTTGATGCAGCATCGGGCGCCGGAAGTGATACTGCGCAACGAGAAGCGCATGCTGCAGGAGGCGGTGGACGCGCTGTTCGACAACGGCAGGCGTGGGCGGATCATCACCGGCGCCAACAAGCGGCCGCTAAAGTCGCTGTCGGACATGCTCAAGGGCAAGCAGGGCCGT
>DATMBI010000233.1:0-3382 GCA_035559375.1 Gemmatimonadaceae bacterium
CAGCACGCACTCCGATTTCCCTATCCCGCTCTTTCCCGTGAACAGGAGCCCCACTCCGAACACGTCAGCGAGCGAACCGTGAACGGTAGTCGTGGGAGCGAACAGCTCCTCCAGCACCGGCTTGGCGTGCCTGTAAACGTCGGCCGTCTTGAGGGACGAACGGAAAACGGGAACACCAGCTTGCACGGCAAGCTCGAGAAACGGCTGAGGCGGGTCGAGGCGCTTGCTGACGATGACGCAGGGGATCGGGAAGGAGAAATAGAGCGCCAGGTGGCTGCGCCTCTCTTCCGGCGAAAGCTGAGCAAGGTAGGTGACCTCGGTTTCGCCGAGCACCTGCACTCGCTGCGCCATGAAGCGCTGCACGAAGCCAGCCAGAGCAAGGCCAGGGCTGGAGATGTCCGGCGTGCCGATCTCCCGTTCGCGACCGTAGTCGCCGCCGAGCTGCTCGAGCTGTAGCGGCCCCTGAATCCGCTCTACGAACTTGCCGACGCTGACGGTCATTGGTTTTCCGTGGTCGCGGATAGCAGCTAGTCTCTGGCCAGCGGCCGGCCCCGTTCCTTGCCGTTTCGGCGAATCCTGTTGACCTGGACCTCCAAATGTGCCAAGGCCGCCGCCAGCGCCGGCCCGAAATATCTGCCTGACCCTTCGGCCACTAAACTGCGTCCCCTCGCTCGATGGAACACTATCTCGACCCGGTGCAGACGGCCATCTTCCTCGAAACGTACCACCGCTTGTACGGGACGGCTGAAGCGCTTGGCTAGCTTGGACAGCGACCGTTCCGTATGTCGCACTAAGCGGTCCGACACTTTCGCGTGGTGCGCGTGAAACACTATCTGCACAGCATTAACCTCCCCGTTCTACGACTTCGTGTAGATGCTGCTCGGTCTGAGCTGCAGCCCGGTCCCAAGTGAAGCGCGACGCGAACGCCCGCGCCCGCGCCCCCAGGCGGTCGACCTGGTCCGGGGCACCGGCCAGCTCGCGCATTCGCCGTGCCAGTGCTGGCACGTCACCGTGCGGCACGAGGTAACCGGTCTCCTCGTGTAACACCGATTCTCGGATACCCGGCGAATCGGACGCTAGAACTGGGGTTCCGCACGCCGCCGCTTCGAGGTTGGTGATTCCCCACCCCTCCTTCGGCGAGGTGAACACCAGAGCCCAGGCTCTGCGCAGCAGGGCTACCTTGTCCTCCTCGCTCACTCGCCCTAGAAAAGTTACCCTGCCAGCCAGCCCTAGCACATCTGCCAACCGCTCCAGGCTGGGGCGATAGTCGCCAGCACCGGCGATCTCGAGCCGGGCACCCGGTATGTCAGCCGCGGCGAATGCCTTCAAAACGATGTCCACCCTTTTGTACTTCTTGAGGCGCCCCAAATAGGCGAACAGAGGCGAGGACGAGCGGCTTCCCGGCAGCGGCGTGTAGCGTTCCAGGTCGATTCCGCAGTAGATGACACGCACGTGGGACGGATTTATCCCTCTCGCAATTAGGTCCTCCGCTGTGCTCTGACTGATAGCTTCGAAGGGCACGTCCCGGTAGATCCAGGGGATCACGCGCTCCGAAAGCCAGACCACGCTAGCTAACGGAGCCGGCAGCTCTTCGAAGGCAGTGGAACCGAACAGATGCGGCACCACGGCAACCACGGGCGTGCGGCTCCACCGCGGGGTGTGGAGCGGCATCTTGTTGATGTCCTCGACGATCACGTCGAATTGCCGCGCTCCGAAATGCCGGCGATAGCCGCTTCGTGCCGACAAGCGGAAGGTCGTTCGCGTCCCCACACGCACCACCTCCATGCCGTCCAGTTGCGCACGCGGCGGGCAACCGGGCCAACCTCCGCAGAGGAGCGAGACCTGGTGTCCTCGCGCTGCCAGCCGCCCGAAGATCTCGTGAAGGTGAATCTCCGCACCACCGGCCTGGGGGTTCTCTCGGTCCTGCCAGTTCACGACGAGGATACGCACCCTAGACCTTCCCCATTCGGTGCGCTACTGCGTCCAGGACGCCGTTGACGAAACGGGCGCTCTCGAGAGTACCGAAGCGCTCTGCCAGGCGCACCGCCTCCTGGATGACGACGCGAGGTGGCGTAACGCCGAGGCGGAGCTCAGCCACAGCTAGACGTAGCACTGAGCGCTCGATGGCCCCCAGCCTCTCGAGTCGCCAGTTGGTGGTGACCTCGGCCAGCGTCGAGTCGATCTCTGGAAGCGAGGCCGCTACCTCCCTCACCAGTGGTACCGCAATGGCGCGTTCCTCGGGTCCAAGAGCGACGTCCTCCCACACGCGCTGCGCGGTGGCGAGCAGCTCGCCCTCCCCTACTACGTCCCATGCGTACAGCGCTTGGAGGGCACGCGCCCGGGCTCGCCTCCTGAGCCGCTGCTCAAGCCTGCTCAGCCGCATCCAGGCGAGCCATCAAGTCCGCCATTTCGAGCGCCGCCACCGCAGCGTCCCACCCCTTGTTCCCGTGGCTACCTCCTGCCCGCTCCAGCGCTTGCGCCACGGTGTCGCAGGTGAGGACCCCGAAAGCAACCGGTGTTTCGTACTCGGCCATCGCCTGCTGCAGCCCGCGCGCTGCTTCGCTAGCCACGTACTCGAAGTGCGGGGTCTCCCCTCTGATCACAGCGCCCAACGCTACGACTGCGTCGTAACGGTCCGCGGCCAGGAAACGCCGCACCGCCAGGGGCAGCTCCCAAGCTCCCGGTACCCAGCAGATGTCGATGTCCGCCAGCGCCACTCCGTGGCGTGTGAGAGCATCCAGAGCACCGTCCAGCAAGCGCTGGGTAACGTTCTCGTTGAAGCGGCTCACCGCCACGGCGATCACCCGCCCCCGGCCCTCCGGTGTCGCTATGAACTCTGCCATCAGGTAGAGAGAAGGTGACCCAGTTTCACCTGCTTGGCCCGCAAGTAGCCGGCGTTTTCCTCGTTCGACGGCGCGGCTATGCGCACTCGATCGACGATCTCGAGTCCATAGCCTTTGAGCCCTACCAACTTCATCGGGTTGTTGGTAAGAACGCGAATGCGTTGCAACCCCAGATCGAGCAAGATCTGAGCGCCGATGCCGTAGTTACGCAGGTCCGCCTTGAACCCGAGCTTCTCGTTGGCTTCGACGGTGTCATGCCCGCGATCTTGAAGCTCGTAGGCTTTGAGCTTGTTGAGCAGTCCGATCCCCCGTCCCTCTTGATCCAGATACACCACCACACCGCACCCCTCCTGGACGATCATTTCCATGGAGGTCGCTAGCTGCCAGCCGCAGTCGCACCGCCGGGAGTGGAAAACGTCTCCCGTTAGGCAGCGCGAGTGCATCCGCACGAGAGGCGCGTCGACGCTAGTCGGATCTCCGTACACGAGCGCCACGTGCTCCCGCGTATCTACGTCGTTGCGGTAGCCGACGATACGCCA
>DATMBI010000234.1:0-2180 GCA_035559375.1 Gemmatimonadaceae bacterium
CGCAGACGAAGTGGTCCCCGGCCTCGAAAAGCTTCATGATCGAGTCCAAGCACCCCATTCCCGAGGAGAAGGCAAAACCGTGTCGCCCGCCCTCGAGAGCCGCTACGTTGCGCTCCAGCGCTTCTCGCGTGGGATTCGTGCCGCGCGCGTATTCGTATCCTTTGTGGCTACCCAACCCCTCTTGCGCGAATGTCGAGGTCAGATACACCGGTGTCATGATCGCGCCGGTCAGGGGGTCGGGACGCTGCCCGGCGTGCACGGCGCGCGTCCCCAGTGCGTACTGGAAGTCCTCTTCGAAGACCTGTGCCATAGTGCGGTCGGAAATGACCGGAACAAGATAACGAGCTCGCGCGTACACTGCCGCACGGCCAGATTCTGGCGGCCGGGGCGCTCCTGTGTAGTGCCGTCTCTGCAGCGAACGGTGTCCTGGCACCGGGGTGAGTCGTCATGTGAGACGCTAGCGGGCTGCGGTAAACCGGGAGCATCTGCCTCGCGGTTACCGCGAATTGGCAGCAGAACCACGCGCACCAGCTGAGTGACGTGAGCGAATCGGGCTCTGAACAAATCGCGTGCCTCATCGTGGACGACGAGCCACAACTGCGGCGCGTGCTAGCTCGCGTCGTGGAGTCCGAGGGTATGCTGTGCCGGGAGGCGGCTAACGGCCAGGAGGCCTTGGCAAGCATGATGGAATTGCCCGCGCAGCTCGTGCTCACGGACGTGCACATGCCGGAAATGGACGGCATCGAGCTGCTGAATCGCCTGAGGAGAGACTATCCCGATGCGGCTGTGATGCTGGTGACCGCGGTTGCGGACGTGCAGGTGGCGGTCGAGTGCCTGTCCGAAGGCGCCATGGACTACATCACCAAGCCGTTCCATCTGGAGGAAGTTCGGGCTCGCATACGCCAAGTGCTAGAGAAGCGGCGCCTGGTGCTGGAGAATCGCGAGTACCAGGAGCGCCTGGAGCAAAAGGTGGCCGCCCAAGCAGGCCGCATCGAGGAGCTCTTCCTGGCTGCCATCCAGTCGCTGGCACATGCCCTCGAAGTAAAGGATCCTTACACGCATGGCCACTCGCTGCGCGTGAGCCGCTATTCGTCCGTCATCGCTCGGGAATTAGGCATGCCACCTGAGTTCGTGCGCGAAGTGCAACTCGGAGGGAACGTTCACGACATCGGAAAGATCGGGGTGCGCGAGGCCGTGCTCAACAAACCGGGACCGCTCACCGAGGAAGAGTACCAACACGTGATGACCCACCCGGTGGTAGGCTGGCGCATTCTGTCGCCACTGCTGCGCGACCATCCGATCGCCCTGGCCGTAGTGCGGCATCACCACGAGCGCTGGGACGGACGCGGTCTCCCCGATGGTTTGGCAGGTGAAGCTATCCCCCTCGAGGCCCGCATCGCAGCGGTGGCCGATACGTTCGACGCCATGACCAGCGCTCGGCCGTATAGACCAGGCGTGCCCGTACAAGCGACGCTCGAGGAACTGCGGCGTTGTCGAGGGACGCAGTTCGATCCCAGGGTGGTCGATGCCTTTTTGGCAGCCGCAGCGCGCGGGCTAGTGGACCGTGAGAACGGTGGCACGACCCGTTAGGTTTCCCGTCGTACTGATCCGGCAGAACGCGCAGCGGACGGAGAGATAGGTGCAGCGGGACTTGATGATCAGCGTCTCGGGGATCCGAGGTCGCGTAGGCGAGGGGCTCACGCCAGAGGTGGTGTGCCGCTACGCCGCTGCGTTCGGCGCCTGGTCTCTCTCTCGCTCGCCATCGCGCGAAATCCTACTAGGACGGGACTCGCGCACCTCCGGCGAAATGTTTCACCGAGCTGCGACAGCTGCTCTCCAATCCGTCGGGGCCACGATAGTGGATCTCGGGATGGCACCCACCCCTACGCTGCAACTCGCCGTGGAGGAACGCGGTGCGGCCGGGGGACTCGCCATAACGGCGAGCCACAACCCAGTCGAATGGAACGCGCTCAAGTTCATCGGACCGTCCGGATTGTTCCTGAGCGCTTCAGAAGGTTCTGAAATGCGGAGCTTCGCCGAGGCCGCTTTCCCCAGAGCCGCGTGGGACGCGTTGGGGTCGGTAGCGACCGACAGCGAGGCGATAGGGCGCCACGTACATCGCATACTGCAGCTGCCGTTCCTGGACGTCGACGCTATTCGTAGCCGCAAGTTTCGCGTGG
>DATMBI010000235.1:0-3045 GCA_035559375.1 Gemmatimonadaceae bacterium
GTGCGACCCCCGACCCTCCGATGGCGCTGTCCGCAAGGTGTGCGACCGGGCGGAGGTTCGAGCCCAATCCTTCGACTCCAGTAATCGTAGCGGCCCTACCCGTTGCCTCGAGCAACTCTTCGGCCACCGGGAGCTGTAGCAGAAGTGCCTGGTCAACGGATGTCACGTCCCGAAAGAGCTCACGGAACCGCCGCGCGCACATGAACGCCACGGAGTCGGCGCTCGCTGACAAGATCGCGTACGTCACCGATGAATGACTGTTTACGAGCGCCACCGCAGCGTGGGTGAGGTATCCGAAACGCTGGCCCATCACGCCGACACGAGCAGCTAGCGGATACCATCGCGAGGCAGAATAGAGCTGAACTACCCAGTACAGCGAGTCACGCCATACCAGTGGAGCGACGTTGGACCCCTGTACGAAACAGGGATAGAGCCTGGCGATCCGCTCCCGGATATCGCGGTAGAGGAGTATCCGCACATCCTCGCCGTTATGACGCAGCAGCCTAGGATTGCGCAGATACCACGCATGGGCCACTCGGTTAAGGGTCGGCTCGAGTGGCACAGCACGCACGCGAGCTGCACTGTCGCTCAAGACGTAGTAGCTCGCTGCCCCTTCGTGTGCGGTCACCATCGGTAACTTCGTAGAGCCGGGCTCGAAATCGCTTCTTGCGGGGAGGGGTCTCCCGTTTGGCTGAACCCGTTCGGCTGCGACCCTGAAAACCTCCCAGTGTGGAACCGTGTCGCTCCCTGAAACGGAAGAAACCAGGCGCGCTCCGAAAGCTGTCAATCGTCCACCGACGGTTGCGAATCCGATGTCGCTCACGAAGGCGATTCCGGGTTGCTCCCGCATGGCCGCAATGCGCAGCGCAGCTCGATCCCAAAGCGGTATGCCACGGGCGACCACCGGCAGCGGGGGCAGCCCTCCCTCGACTTCCAGCGAGGTGACCCGCCGGAGTGCGAAGGCTCTAGCGGTGTAAAGACGCCGTGTCTCTACGTACGGTCGATCGATATCGCCCGAACCTTCCTCTATCAGAAAGCGACTCGCAATAGGCCTCGCTACGTAGCGTGAGCTGACCGCCGCGAGCAGCGTAAGCACCAGTACGAACAAAGTGCCTCTCGCTTGTCCTGTCCAAACCGTAAATGCTACCAAGAAGGCGCTAGCGAGACAGACGATGCTCATCACTAGCGCTGCCGGAAGGGCGAACCGATGGTCCGCCGCGACGAATGCTCCGTCGCGGCCACTCCCCTCCCACAGTAGCTCGTAGGCACCCAGTCGGTACCGCCAGGAGAGCAGCACGAGGAAAAAGGCAGCCAGGATTCCCAGATGCCGTCGCACGTAACTGCTAGCTGTCAAGCGACCGCGGTCCCAGCGTAGTCCGGGTGTGAGAGCGTAGAGAAGTATCACGAACAGCGAGGTCCCTGCCGACAGGACCAGGAACCAGGTGTGCGCCCTCCGTTCGAGCGGAATACGGAACAGCCACTGAGCTATGTCGAGCCCGAAGAAAGGATCGCTCTCACCGAAGCGCAGGCCATCACGCATCAGCGCTAAGCCCACCCACTCGTCCGGTACGGCAGCCACGACAGCGGCGACAACAGCTGCCGATATGAACGCAAGTAGCGTGAGCATCCTACCCGGTACCTCGAGCGGGAACTCGATGTTTCCAATTCGCTTCGGAAAAACCACGGCGCGAATGGAATGCCGCACGGCATAGAAGTTCGCGGCCAGGAAGGCGAAGGCAAATGTAAAGACAGTGCCACGCAGGATAACCAAGTTCGCTGCGCGCGCTTTCCAGACGCTCAGGGCGTCCGCGGAGGCGTACCAGAGGTAGTCGACGTACCAGCCGGACGCTGCTCGGCCAGCTAGCAGGATTACCGCTGCAGCGAGTAGGGCGCCTGCGACCCAGCGCCGGCGGCGCACGCTAGACAGCTACTCCCTGCCCTCGCAGCCATCCCTCGACCTCGCTGCGAATGGCCTGTAAGCGTTCTGGTGTAGTGGCTTCGTACCTTGCTACCAATACTGGCTGAGTGTTAGAGGCTCTCAGCAGGCCCCAGCCGTCCTCGAACAGTATGCGCACTCCATCCACATCGACGACACGATACCTGGCCTTGAAATAGCGCGCAGCCTCTTGGACCACTGCGAACTTTCGCTCGTCCGAGCACTCTATGCGAATTTCCGGCGTGGAGACGTAGCGCGGGACGTCCGCCAGCATATCCCTGATCGACCTCCCACTCTCGGCCAGTATTCGAATCAGGCGAGCCGCGGCATACAATGCGTCGTCGTGACCGTAGAAACCTTCTTTGAAGAACATGTGACCGGACATCTCGCCGGCGATCGGTGCTCCCAGCTCCCTCATCTTTTCCTTGATCAGCGAGTGGCCGGTCTTCCACATGACTGGTACACCACCGGCCCGCTCTATGGCCTGCGGCAGCGCTTGGGAGCACTTGACGTCGAAAATCACTCGTTGCCCTGGCCCTGACCTGGCCAACACGTCGCGAGCGTAGATTATCAGAAGTTGGTCACCCCAGACTATCTCGCCCTCCGAGTCCACCACTCCGATACGATCGCCGTCACCGTCGAAGGCTATGCCCACGTCCGCTGCCCTTCGCAGCACTGCGTCGATGAGCTGGGAGAGATTTTCGACGACAGTCGGATCAGGATGATGATTAGGAAAAGTCCCGTCGCTTTCGCAAAAAAGAAAGTGTGACTCGATGTCGAGCTTACCGAAAAGGCGCCCGGCAACGACTGACGTGGTACCATTCCCGCAGTCGAATACCACGCGCAGTCTCCGGGTCACTCGACCCGCCTTCGCCAGTATGTCGGCTGCGTACTGTTCCAGAAGATCGAGTTGCTGTACCGTCCCGGCCGGTGTGACCGTAGGCCAGGTGGCTGCCGCAAGCTCTCGCAGTTGCTGGATACCGTCCCCATGCAGCGAGTCGGTTCCTACACAGAGTTTGAATCCATTGTATTCGGGTGGATTGTGAGATCCGGTGACCTGAATACCTCCTACCACCTGCAGGTGATGCAGCGACCAGTAAACCACGGGC
>DATMBI010000236.1:0-3905 GCA_035559375.1 Gemmatimonadaceae bacterium
AGGACGCGCGGCTCCTCGCCATCGCGGAGCTGCCGCCGAGGGTGGTGGCCGACCTGATGCGGCGTAGCTGGCTCGCCTGCCGACGTCGCCTCGCCTACCTGCGCGCCGACGGCGGCATCCCTTCCGACTCGCGAGCAGTCCGGCAGGCTAACCGCGGTCGCGAGCACTAACCGTGGCGGCGGAACTGGGTCAAGAGGCTCAGCATCCTTAACCGCCAACGGCATGGCAAAGAAGGCGAGGGCGCGGCAATCACAGCCGCTCCCTCGCCCTCACGTTGGTAGAAGAAGCGTGGCCGTTCTTTTTTTGTGCCCGATTCATGTGGTTTTCCGTCAGGTGTCGGTCTCCTCTAGGGTGACCAACCCGAGTTCCCGCCACACCTGGGTAAGTTGTGTCAGCTCCCAAGCTATGAAGGCTTGCGGGTCAGCCAGGAATCGTTCCCATCCCTCATGAATCAGAGAGCGCAGGTCAATGGAAGCTGAACTACGCCCTTCATCAAAGCGGCGGAGCCCAAGCGCCCTGCACCCATCTCCTGCACGGCGAGCCAGGGATTCAAGTAGATGCTGAGGATAGCAGACCTCGTAGTCGGCCGGCCGACCCTCGCCGCTCGTTTGCAGATAAGGCTCCCACAGGGCGCGAACATCGTCGGCCGAATTCGAGGCGTCCATCTGAACGAGCACAGCTGCAACCCCACGAAGCCTAGCTTCATCGGCTGGGTGGTCAGCCATCTCACCGAGCGTTGGATGGTACGCGGCACGGGCACCACCAGCGCAAAGCCGTACGTGCTGCCAACCGAAGGCCGGCCCGATCAGGTAGGTGGCCACCATATCTGAAAGAAACTCGCGCACCCAGGCATCGCGCCATTGGGCAAACAGCGCATCGTAGAGGGTCCCATATTCAGGCGGGCGCTGCTCCGTTTGCACTCGCCGACGTTCGCTGTCGACATATTCAGCCAACTCCTCGAAGAAGTCACCGGCGATCGCTGCCTCATGCTGGACTAGCAAGACGTGGCCAAGCTCGTGGCAAAGATCTGGCAGACTCAGTAGTGTGTCTGTCTCGGCGGCGGGTGCACAAATGAGGTTGAAGGGAGCTGATGTCCAGTAGTACTGCGACGAGAAGGCCCCAACGAGCGGCGGTGGGAGAGGCCAAGCCACCTGCTCGGTAAGGCGACGGCAAAGGGCCGTGAGTCGCCTGTCTGGCTCGGCGTATCGCTCGACAAAAGGCAACGGATAGGACTCCACGAGGGTGGCCAGCTCATTCCAGCGCTTGTACAAATGGAGATGGTTCCGCAGAAGGGCCGATTCTCTCAGGCTGGCATCACCCAGTAGCTGGGAGACATCACGCCGGACCCCCTCCACCACTCGATATGCTCCCAAGGCATGATCGCGTACGTCGGGATCGGACTGGAGCGCCGCGAGCCGGTCACGTAGGATGCCGCAGCGTCGTTCCAGGTCCTGTAGAAGGGCGCTGAGGAAGCCTTCCACTGCGCCATCTAACTCCCGCTACTTGCGCATCAACCGCCGGAAGACATCGGAGGTTTCAGCATCGGCGATCGCCGCCAGCTGATCGAGCACGGTGAAATCTGCATCCTCGAGCTTGGATGGATCGTCTCGCAATCGTTGAGTGACTCGCTGCAAGTCGTCTAAGTAGTATGGCAAGTCGCCCCGCCGCTCCCGTTGCAGCCTGGTCACCAGAGCTCCTGGCACTCTAGCGAGGGCAGCGCTATCAGGACCGGCCTGGCGACGGTCTAGCAGCCCAATCAGGGCGGCTAGGATATCTGCAAGACATCCCCGGTAGCTCGCGAACTCGTCCGCGGTGATAGTCTCATGACCTGGAAGTGCCAGGCGCGCCTTCTTGAGGGCAATCAAGGCGCGGTTAATAGTCTGCGAGAGATCGGAGGCCGTCTTGTACTCGTGAGAGAGCACGCTGACGTCGCTCATCGCGTTCTTGCACCCCCTTCTATTGCAGTGCTCATGGGGCTGATTTCGCCCCCTCTGGCGCATTGGAGTTGAAAGTGGGCTCGGCCCCCTCCGGCTCAAGAGCCTCGTCCGTCTCCTCGTCATAGAGTGCTGCCTCTTCGTCCGCATCGCCAGCAATCGGTTCGAGGAAATCGTCGGTTAGCTTTATTGTCAGCGGCAATCGTGCACACTTGTCGGGAGCTGTGAACACCAACTGAGACAGTGCGAGGATATCCTCGAGCACCCACTCAATCGACAGGTCTCCCTCCACGACCACTGCGTACAATGGGTTGGCTGTGCCCGGGAAGTTGAAGGGGCGGCCGGTAGTGCAGATGATCCCGTCCCTTGGTCCGAGCGACCACCAAGTGCCAATGGTTGGATTCCGCAAGGCAACTAGACTCTCACCCTCCACTAACCGCAGGTGATTGGTGGAGGTCTTCCGAATATCGACGACGCCGACGGCTAGGTCAGGAGGAAGCACCCGTTGGGCTACGAGTTCCTGCACTGCAAGGTGGATCCCCCTCAGCTCCGAGGCGAACGTCCGCCCATCGCGATGAATGAGCAGGCTCGTCGGTCGAATACCGAACGCTTGCAGGTCCTCCCGTAGCCGCTCGACGAGGATCTGCCGAAGTTGGCGCGCGGACAGTCGCTCCTTCTGCTGAGACGGGTAGTCTTTGAAGACGATGTGTTGCCCGTGGCCGTAGACAAAGGTAAGCCCGGCCATGCGGTTCAAGACATCGATGCCGATGTATACGTCGTAGTGCAGGGGCTCCGCCAGTGCCCATGGCCACTTGCGATTTACGACTAGCATGCCGAGCGCACAGTTGCGCATATAGCTTGTCAGCTTCTTGGCCCGGTCGAGCGCTGGCTGGAATCCTGAATCACTGCCAACCCGCACATAATGAGAGCAGATCTTCCTAGCCATGGCGCATTGAATCTGCAAGTTTGGCCATAGCGCCCGTTTGATGTAGTTATGGAGATCACCTTTAGCGCGCTCAGGCAGCACCAAGAGTGCGTAGCCGCGGTGAAGCGCATTCTCCGTGATGGCGGCCTGGATAGCCTGCACTTGCTGGTACAGCGATGTCGACTGACGATCGTCATAGACCACACGCTTGATTGCGTAGGCTTGACCGGACACCGCCCGCATCGCCTCGACGAACCGCCGTTCAAAGTCCTCGCCTATCTCCCGGGGCAAGCTCTGCGGAAGAAGCAAGTATTGGGCATCGAAGGGCGTTGCGTCGAGGGCGCCAGCAGCAGAGTCGAGCAGCAGACCGAGGCGCCGCCGGCCAAGCTCTTCGAGAGGGACGATGTCCGTCGCGCTCGATGGAGAGCCCGGTGCCACAGCCATGATTCGGTCGTGGCCAAAGCGCTGTGCAGGTATTGCGAATGTGCGCCGCTGGATCTCTAACGGCTCGCTGCTCACCCTGATTGGGTGGCCGGCAATGCTCGCCCGCTGGAAGTTCTCCGACACAATTCTGGCGATGCGCTCAAAGCGAGGAGTCGGGTCCAACATGGCCCGCCGATGCAGGCCGGCAGCTTCGGCGTCCTGGGTCGAGATCGCAAGCTTACACAGATCGAGCGCTCCATAGCGATCCTTCGGGTTACCTGGGTAGCGATAGATAATGGCAGGGCTCGCAGGGTCCAGATCACGCACCCAGACAGGCTCCTGATGCCGCCAGCGTTCCCGAGTGTACGACAGCACATCGACTACGCGGTCCTGGCCTTCGGGTTGGAAGCGCTGCTCTGCAACGGACCGACCCGTAAGCCCCCACAGTTGGACCATGTACCACTGGTGGCCGAAGTGGTAGAGGAAGTGCCGCGCGCGGTACACGTCTGGATTGTCTCCGTTCAATCGCTCCGAGATCCAACGCCGGTCGATGTAGCGGACGGTCGTCTCCACCGCTACGAAGAGACGGCCGCCGTCCATAGCTCGGACACTCCAGACAAAGC
>DATMBI010000237.1:0-4759 GCA_035559375.1 Gemmatimonadaceae bacterium
GCCAACATGAATGCCGCCCCCAATACTGCGGACCCAGCCACGCTCCCGCTCCCTGCTCCCGACGCGAGAGATGCCATTATGGCGATGGCGGCTAGAAGCGTTCCGACCACCACGAGGGGAGCTTCGAGCCAACGAATCCAAAAAGCGAGCAGAAACACTCCAGCCGCGGCCGGCAGAATCCAAAGCGCCCTCGTTCGCGGCGGCTGTCGAGCTTGCTTCATCGAGACTTCGGACCTGGGCTGAGAAACGGTGAACCGGCTACTGAGAACGGTGTATCTTTATGCATGAAGCTCGGCGCTCTCCTAGCAATCTTCGCAACTGTCGGAGCGGGTAGCCATGGCGCTGCCGCCCAAACCCCACGCCTAGTCGACCAGGGTAGCTTTAGCATCACTCAGCAGGGAGTGCGGGTAGGGCGCGAGGACTTTGCCATTCGGCTCGCAGCACGGGGCCCAGCAGTGGATTACATCGCCCAAGGTACGGTCCAGTATCGCGACCGCCAGTTGGTACCGGTGCTAGTAACGGACTCGCTAGGGGTGCCGACGAGCTACGAGGTGACGGTTCGCATTGCCGACGATGTCACAGAAGTCTGGAAAGGTAGCATCGTACGCGGCCGCATGAGTGCGCGGATACAGACAGCACGTGGTCAGCTCGCGCGCGAGTATGTGCTACCCGATGGAACGCTTATAGTGGATGATGGCGTCTTTCACCATTATTACTTCATAGCGCGGCAGCACACCAAGGGCAGTGTCAACGTGCTCGTTCCACGTTCCAATACGCAGTCGCGCTGGGCGATAACGTCGGCTGGCGAAGAACGCCTCACGATCGGTACGGCCGATCTCCAGGCTACGCACCTAGTGCTCACCGACGCCGCGGGTGTCCAGAGAGACCTTTGGATCGACGCCGACGGCCGCGTCTTGAAGGTAGTCCTCCCCGGCGCTGGAATCGTCGCCACACGTGACGATCCTCCTCGGTGAGCTCCCGAGGCAACGGTCAGAGCCCTCCGGCGGGTCTCTACACTGTTCACGTTAGATTCCCTGAAACCAGTCTGGCGCTGCCGTCGTACTGGTGTCAGACCTCGAACTAGACTCAGAGGCTCTCGGGATATGCGAGCAACCATCTGCACATTGGCACTAGCAGTTACAGCCTCGGGCATCCAGGCGCAGCAGCAGGCAACGGGTCCGATCCTCACGCTGGAAGAGGCAGTCCAGTTGGCCCTGCGCTACAATCCCGACTTTCAGCTCCGTAGCTCTGCGCGTAGCCGTGCGGGGAGCGAACTTCGTTCTGCGTACGGAGCCTTGCTCCCGCAGGTGAACAGTTCTTTCGGGATCGGCTTCAGAAAGGGCGGTAACGATCTGGCGTTCGGAGTCACGCTGGGTTCCACGTCGGACCAGCTCAGCTCGACCTACTCGGTGGGGGTGCAGGCGTCATTCAGCGGCAGCACGCTCATGGCCCCACGCCAGTCGCGTGCTAACCTAGATGCCGCAGAAGCGGATCTCAGAAACACTCAGCAAGACGTCCGTTATCGCGTCGTACAGCAGTATCTGACCGTTCTGCAGGCGCAGGCTCGAGCCGCGCTGCAGGATACCCTCAAGCTCAATGCCGAGACGCAGCTAGCACTCAACCGTGCCAAACAGCAGGTGGGTACCGCTACAGCGTTGGACGTGCTGCGCGCCGAAGTTCAGCTTGGACAGGTCGAGGTGGCCCTGCTCCGCGAGCGGAACAACGTGGATATAGAGATGCTGCGGCTCTTTCAGATAATCGGCGTGGACAAGCCGGAGGGCGTTAGGCTCGTGACTTCGTTCCCCGTCGTCGAGCCCCAGCTCGAGCTGGACGAGCTGCTGGACGTAGCACGCCGCGCCAATCCCGCACTCGATGCGGCACGCTCGCGAGAGCACGCAGCCGGCGTCGGAGTAGCCGTCGCCCGTTCCCGCTGGCTCCCTACCTTGGGGATCAGCACGAGCTTCAACGGCTACACCCAGAAAGCTACCGACCTGACACCGACGCTGCTCCAGGCGGAGGCGCAGATGCTGGCCGCGCGCCGCAACTGCTACACCCAGGATTCCATACGCGTCGGAGCGGGGCTTCAACCTATCGGTGGCTGCGACCGGTACGTATTCACGGACGCCGACCGTGCTGCCCTCGTCTCTCGCAACTCGCGTTATCCGTTCGACTTCACCAACGCGCCCTTGAACTTCTCGGTAGGACTGTCCCTCCCGATCTTCGACGGCTTCCGGCGCGAGCAGCAGATCGAAAACGCGCAGCTGGCTAGAAACGACGCCCGCTATCAGCGCCGTGCCCTGGAGCTGCAGCTAGTGACGGACGTAACCTCGGGCTACCAGAACCTGATGACTGCGTACCGCACTGTGAAACTACAGGAGCAGAACGAGCGCGCTGCGCGTCAGGCGTTGGAACTGGCCCAGGAGCGATATCGAGTGGGGGCAGCCACCTTCGTGGAGGTCACGCAGGCGCGATCCGACTACGAACGCGCCGCTACTGACCTCATCAACGCTATTTACGATTTTCACAAGGCCTTCGCCACGCTAGAACGTGCAGTAGGAAGGCCGTTACGCTGAAATGGAAGCTGCGATATGAGCAAACGAATCCGGTGGGCAGTCTTCACCGTTGCGATGCTAGTGGTTATCGGTGCCGTGGCAGCCTCGGCGGCGCGGCGCGGCCCGAAGGCTGTCGAGGTACGCATCGAGACAGTGCAGAAGCGCGACCTCGTAGCGTCGGTCACGGCCAGTGGACAGGTCCGGCCGCGTACGCAGGTCAACGTGGCCTCCGATATCAGCGGGCGAATTATCCGACTCGCGGTCAAGGAAGGCCAGCGAGTTCGAAAAGGGGACCTGCTGCTCCAGATCGATCCAGAGCAGTACGAAGCGGCGGTACAGAGGGCGGAGGCCGCACTTTCGGCTGCGCGCGCTCAGGCAGCCCAGGCACGTGCCAACTACCTCCAAGCTAAGCGCAACTACGAGCGTAACCTCGAAATCAAGCGGTCCAACCCGGCGCTGGTTTCCGATGCCGACCTAGAGCAGCTTCGCACGCAGATGGAGGTCACGCAAGCACTGATGGAGTCAGCGGATCACGGTGTGGAGCAGGCGGTCGCTTCGGTGAGGGATGCCAGGACCAGCCTGTCCAAGACCACCATCAGAGCTCCTATGAGCGGTATGGTCACGCGGCTCGTCGTCGAGGAAGGCGAGACAGCGGTTCCCGGCACGTTCAACAAGGACGCGGCGACGCTGCTCACGATCAGCGACATGAGCGAGCTCGAAATAAAGGTCAAGGTGGACGAGACAGACGTGACGAGGTTAGCTGTCGGAGACTCGGCGGTGGTCGAGATAGACGCCTTCCCCGATACGACTTTCGTGGGACGGGTTGTGGAGATAGCGCATAGCTCGGTGCGCGGGGCCACTGCGACCACGACGGCGGCTGTGGACCAAGCTGTGGACTACGAAGTACGCATCGTTCTGCTAGACGCCCCTCCGGAGACGCGGCCAGATTTTTCGGCTACTGCGAAGATCGTTACCGACGTAAGGAACCAGGTGCTCTCGATCCCCATCATCGCACTGACGGTGCGGGAGAACGAGGAACTTGTTGCTGACACCGCGGTACCGTTAGGAAAGGCACCCACACGGCAGGTGGGGAGGCGGGACGTCGAAGGGGTTTTCGTCGTGGGGCCGGACAACAAAGTGAGCTTCAGGCCCGTAAAAGTAGGCATAGCGGGGGACCGATATTTCGAGGTCCTTTCGGGTCTCAAGGAGGGCGAGCGAATCGTGGCTGGGAGCTACCAGGCGATACGCGAGCTGCGTGACGGGATGTTGGTCCGCGAAATTGTGGACAAAACTCAGAAGAAGGAACCATAGGCGTGAGCGATTTGCATACTAGTTCAGGTGCAGCGGTCGTCGACGAGCCTGGTTTGAGCACGACCGCCGAGCGCAGGGCCGTTCTTGCCAGCCGTGGCACACCACCGCCTAAAGAGTGGGTGATCGTCACCCGCGGGCTCAAGCGCGACTACGATATGGGTGGCGAGGTGGTCCACGCGCTGCGTGGCGTGGACTTGGCGGTGAGGCGCAACGAGTACGTCGCGATCATGGGGCCCTCTGGCTCTGGGAAATCCACTCTCATGAACCTCATCGGTTGCCTGGATACCCCCACGGCGGGCGAGTACTGGTTGAACGGCGTGCTGGTCTCCGAGATGAGCGACAACGAGCTGGCTCGGGTTCGCAACAAGGAGATCGGCTTCGTCTTCCAGACTTTCAACCTTTTGCCTCGCGCCACAGCGCTGCACAACGTGGAACTCCCGCTGGTGTACGCCGGTGTGCCAGCAGCGGAACGCAAGCGCCGCGCTATGGCAGCGCTGGAGCGGGTCCAGCTGGCGGACCGGATGTACCACAAGCCGAACGAGCTTTCCGGAGGCCAGCGGCAACGCGTGGCGATCGCTAGGGCATTGGTCAACAACCCATCCATCCTCCTGGCCGACGAGCCTACGGGTAACCTGGACTCGGCGACCTCAGCCGAGATCATGAACGTCTTCGAAGAGCTGGCAGCGCAGGGTCAAACCGTCATCATGGTGACTCACGAACCTGACATCGCGGCCCATGCTCGGCGTATCGTGGTGTTGCGCGACGGGATGATCGCGAGCGACGACCGCCGCGCCAGCTTCGCCCAGCGCCTCGGCAAGTAGACCGCGCCCAGCGGCGGAACCGAGTACTTGCCCCGGACCTCGGGGTTGGGCAGCTTTCCGCCCCTGCAAGAGGTG
>DATMBI010000238.1:0-7771 GCA_035559375.1 Gemmatimonadaceae bacterium
CCTGCGCTCGCTACTCGCTCGCTCACCTCAGGACCCAGAACGCTGAACGGCAGCCCCCTGCTCCGGTACCCGATATACCAGACGGAAGGCGCGCCGCCGAGTCGCGGACCCACTAGCTCCGATCCCACACCTAGATCCCACGTGTCGTGAATAGCTAGGTCGCTGGAAGCCAGAGGGCGCATGGCGCTCCACCTGTTCCGGTCGACACTGGCCGCCACGCTGGCACCCGGAAGTCCATCGAAGCGCAAGGCGACACCCAGTCTATCGGGGACCTTGCCCGATGCCGCCAACGTTCCTTCTTCCCTGATGTCCAGCGACCCGCCACGGCGGTACGACCCCGCCAGCGCGAAGCTACGATGCGGCCGCCAGGTCGCGCCTAACGACACACCGGTGCCGTCGTATCCCAAAGTCAGGTCGCGGCGTAGCGTGCCGAACCGAACCGAATCGTCGAACTGCCGGACCAGCAGCATCCTGTTCTGTCCGACGTAACCGTGCAACCCGATTCCGATCGCAAAGCTACTGGCCACAGAATAGGCTATCGCTAGGCGCATGTCGTTCACCGCGCCAGTGGCACGAACCGTTTCCGTGTACTCGACAGAGTCGCTTCCCAACACCTGTCCGGATCTGATCCGCGTCTGCCACGTACGATCTAGCAGCGTACTGCTGGATATCGCCGCCATCGTCCTTGAACCCACCTGCACCGCTGCCATCACGAGCGGAAAGCGGGGCGTCATCGTGCGGTCCGAGCCAGCACCGGCCGCGACACTGCGGAACTCCGGTTCGTACTGGAAGTACAGCCCCCCACGCCCCCAGCCCAACAACGACGAAGGATTGCGCGTCGACGCGAAGTCGAATTCGGCCAGCGAACCACCCGCAGCCGCGGAACGCGTGCTCAGGCCGCCGCTCGGGTAACCGAACCCCTGCATCGAGAGGTTCCCCTGAGCCAGAGCATTACCAGCGATCAAAGCTAGCCCGACGGCCGCGCAAAGGTTCCTCATGGAATACCGAAACGTTGTACGAGGGAGTAACTGATCCTGAGGCGTGGCCTCAGACCGGCTGGCGCCTCGCGCGAAAAGAAGGCAACACGCCGGTGATCCAGTCCTTCCAGTGACGCGCGCAGCACCAGTGCCCGCTGACTACGACTGCCCGAGAGTCCCCAGGCACGCAGTGCGTTCACGACCTCGAACGCGCGCACCCCACTGTCGCGCGCTGCCACCACTACCGAATCGAATCCGGAACCAGCAGCGCTGATCAAGTAAGCCAGCCGGCCAGGATCCACGACCTCGGGTCCCGCGGTCACGAAATGCGGGTACAGTACCACCCCCGCACTATCGTCCACGTCGCGCAGAGGAAACTGAGTTAGCAGCAGCGTAGCGCGAAGCACGTTCGACGAGTCCACGATACGCGAGGGGATATCGAAGCGCATCAGGATGCGCCTCCCGCTCGCGCCACCGACCCCCAGCAGAGGCCAGGGCGGGTCGGGCGGCGCGTGCAGGATATGCGTGTAGTCCGCGAGATCGCTGGCCACCACAGGCTGAGAACGCGGGGTCTTGGACATGGGGAACACAGTCAGCGCCTTGATGGCGGTATCTGGCGAGGGGTCGTAACGCAAGACCGGCGAGTCCTCGGTTTCTTTCGAGTAAAAATAGAGCACCACCGAGCCTGGGGCAGTGACGCGGAAGCCCAACCGCAGGCGCTCACGCTCTACGATCTTGCGCTCCACTGTAGCGCTGTCCAACAACACGCGGATCGAGTCACGGAAGTCGCTAGTATCGAAGGTGGCCGTCGCCAGCAGGCGCTCCGACTTGAACAGCGCTAACTCCAGAGCGGTGCTAGTGTCCTCCTCGGCAGCCAAGCTGTCGCCCACCACTGTGTCCACGTCGAAAACCTCCAGCGTGAACGAACCTGGTATCAGCGAACGCGCCCGGTCTATGCGCAGCTTGACGTACGGCGAATCGATGTGCGCAACCTGCGAGTCGCCACTGATCGTTCTGTAAAAATTGAACGTCGAATCGAAACGTATCACGACCCGCGTTTCGAAGGTGTCGCCCCGCGCCGCCAGTAACAGCCTGTTCTCGGTGCCGCGCAGCGGGTACCCACTAATGGAGGTGTCGTACACCAGCGGCTCGATCACAGTGTCCTGCACTACCACGTTCTGAGAAGGACACAGCAGCGGGCAGGCTGTCCCGCTTTCCAATTGCTCCCCGCAAGCTGCAGCTAGCGCCGCCACTGCCACCAGCAGCGGTCCCCATGCCACTCTACGCAAGGCCCACCATCCTCGCCAGTTTCATTTGCGCAACAGCGAAACAGAAGTGAAGGGCTGCGCCAGCAGCTCCCTGAGCGACCACCGTGCTTCGATACCCGAAGTCGTGCGACTACATACCGGTAGATCGGGAGCGAATTCTACTAGAGCCTGCCGGCAGACTCCACACGGCGGCGAAGGTTCCTTTGCCTCGGTGACCACCGCTAGCGCCCGAAAGCCTGTCGCCCCTTGGCTCACCGCAGCGGCGAGCGCCACCCGTTCGGCACAGATAGCCACGGGAAAAGCCGCGTTTTCGACGTTGCAACCAGCTACGATCCGGCCGTCGCTGGTACGAATGGCTGCGCCGACCTTGAAGCCGGAGTAAGGGGCGTAGGCATGTTCCAATGCCGCCATGGCGGCTTCGACAAGGTCGTCCCAGTTTTCGCTCAACCCATTACCTCCCGTAAAAAGGACCGCCCGCAGCCGCGGTAGTCGATCCCGAACCACTCGCCAATCGTAGCACTCACGTCCGAAAAGGTAGCTCGCTCGCCTAGGTCGACCGGCCTGACTCCCCGCCCAACGACGAGCAGCGGCACTCGCTCTCTCGAATGGTCGGTCGACGGCGTCGTCGGGTCGTTCCCGTGGTCGGCGGTCACGATAAGCAGGTCGTTCGAACCCAGCGCCCGGAGAATCTCCGGAACTACCGCGTCGAACTCCTGCAACGCACGGTAAAACCCCGCAACGTCGTTACGGTGCCCGTAGCGTTGGTCGAAATCTACCAGATTGGCGAACAGCAACCCACTGCTAGGACCACGGATCCACTCCAGTATGGCCGCGATGCCCTCGCTGTTATCGGCTGTATGCCGCGACGAGATCCCCCGGCCCGCGAACAGGTCGTCCACCTTACCCACCCCCTCTCGCTGCACGCCAGCCTCTTCCAGCGCATCCAGCAGCGTCGGCTCCGGCGGAGGGAGAGCGAAGTCCCGCCTGCCTGCCGTTCGCCGGTAGCTCCCCGGTGAGCCCGCGAACGGACGGGCGATCACTCGGGCGACGTCGTGCGGCGCTACCAGGATCTGTCGCGCAAGTGCGCAGCCGTCGTACAGCTCTCGAAGCGGGATTACCTCCTCGTGGGCTGCAATCTGGAACACGGAATCAGCGGAGGTATATACGATCCATGCTCCTGTGGCTGCCTGTTCGGCGGCAAAGCGCTCTATGATCTCCGTGCCGCTAGCAGGGATATTGCCGATAACTCTGCGGCCGCTGCGTCGTTCGAACTCCTCGATCACTTCTCGTGGGAAGCCATGCGGGTAGGTAGGGAACGGCCGAGCGAGGTGCACGCCCGCCAGCTCCCAATGACCTGTGGTGCTGTCCTTACCGGCCGAGGCAGGCGTCATCCGTCCCCACGCACCTAACGGGTCCACGCGGGCGGAGACGCCCCGCAACTGGAGCACGCGCCCTAATCCCAGTGACTCGAGTGCGGGCAGATGCAACCCACCGACCGCTTCCGCCAGATTGCCCAACGTGTTGCTCCCCGCGTCGCCGTAGCGGGCAGCGTCAGGTGCCTCGCCGGCACCTACGCCGTCGAGAACGAGTAGTATCGCTCGCCTCTCCCCAGACGGCGTGCTCACCTGTAGAGCCGAGGGACTCTCTGTCCCAGTCCTACCAAAATCTCGTACGGTGAGGCACCGGCTAGGGCCGCCACCTCGTTAGGGTCCAGTACGGCGCCGCCGTCGCTGCCCAAGAACGTGACCACGTCCCCGCGTTTGCACGGGACTTCGGTGACATCCAGCATCGTCATGTCCATAGTGACCACGCCAGCGATGGGTACGCGCGAGCCACGCAGCAGGGCGAAGCCACGATTTCCTAACGAGCGGCGCACTCCGTCGGCGTAGCCCGCGGCGACAGTCGCGATTCGGCGCCGCCCGGTGGCTCGCCAGGTCGCTCCGTAGCTCACTGTCTCGCCCTCTTCCACGTCGCGCAGTTCGACCACTCTGCCGCGAAGGTGAGCTACCGGGCGCGGAACCAGCTCCCCGTCCGAGCGGCTAGCCACCCCGTACAGGAAAACCCCGGGACGCGCCAAATCCCAGCGCGAGGGCGCTCGATCCTCTATGGCTGGACTATTCTCGGCGTGCAGGTACCTGGGGCGCTGCGGCAGTGCCGCCAGCGCCTGCTCGAAGCGACTCTCCTGGACCTCTCGCGAACCGTCGCGCCGTTCCGCCGAGTGAAAGTGCGTGAACGCTCCCTCCGGCGGACACTGCTCTAGAAGCGCGACGAGTTCGCGCACGCGATCCCAACGGACCCCGGCTCGGTTCATCCCCGTATCGATAGCGAGGTGCCAGCTCCCGCCGCCCGACTCGATCCAGGACGACAGCACCGCCGGATCGCCCAGCGCCGGGGTCAGTTTCAGGGAGCGAATTCGCGGGAAGCTTTCCGGAAGCGGCGGGGTGAAAAGGACTATGGGGAGTTCGATTCCAGCGTCCCGCAGCTCGGCACCCTCCTCCACCGTCGCTACGCCGAACCCCCAGGGTCTTGTCCCGAGCAGTGCGCGCGCCACGGCTACAGCTCCCAAGCCGTACGCGTTGGCCTTGACCATGGGGAGAAGAGGAACCCCGCAGCGCGAAGCCACCAGGGTAGCATTCGTACGGAGCGCGTCGAGATCCACCTCGATCCAGGCGCGCTGCATCGCTTCCTGCATTACCGTTCTAGCGAGAGGGGGGCGAAGTATACCGGAGCCGAGGAAAGCTATGCAAGGCAAGGCGACACTCGAAGACGCGTTGGATTTGATGCGCGACCTCAGAAGGCGCTGCGAGTGGGATGCAGCCCAGACCCACGACTCGTTGCGTCCCTACTTAGTGGAGGAAGCCGCGGAGTTGGACGAGGCCCTCATGAAGCGCGATGACGGCCGCATACGCGAGGAACTGGGCGATCTCCTCCTCCAGGTTCTTTTCCACTCGGTGATCGCGGAGGAGCGGGGCGCCTTCGACGCGCACGAGGTTGCAGGAGCGCTGATCGCCAAGATGAAGGCCAGGCACCCCCATCTATACGCCGACGGCGAACGGGTGCCGTGGGAGCGGCTCAAGCCATGGCGACAGCGCGCATCGCTCGAGGAGGGGCTGCCTGCCGGCCTACCGGCCTTGCACCGGGCTCACCGCTTGCAGGACCGAGCAGCCGCTTTCGGCTTCGACTGGAACGACGCAGCTGGTCCAGCCGACAAGGTGGCCGAGGAACTGGAAGAGGTCAGGCAGCAGATGCAACACCTCCCGCCGGGCGGCGTCTCGGGACACGGCGCCGTTAGGCAGGGTCCGGAACAGGAGCGGTTGGAAGCGGAACTAGGCGATCTTCTATTCGCTGTCGTCAACCTTTGCCGCAAATGCGGCGTCCATGCAGCCCTGGCCCTCGACAGAGCTAATGCGAAGTTCGTCGATCGTTGGTCCGAAATGGAACGCTTGGCGGCGGAGCGTAATCTGGATCTAGCCACTGCAGGCCTGGATACCCTGGATTCTCTCTGGGACGAGGCGAAATCGCGAGAGGATCGAACGTGAAGTCGAGCTCTCGGGCCATCACTGGCCCTCCCAGCGCCCTCCCAAGAAGATAGGCTTGGCCACTCCCTCGCTATCGTCGTAGAAACGGATCTTTTCGGGTGCGAACATCTTGGCGATCCAGACGATCTGGCCAGTGTGCCCAGAAAAGTGCTCCACTACGTGGTAGATCGCCTCCAGTACAGTCAGATCGCGGCCTTGGATGACGCGACGCTGCAGCAGTTCGCTAGGCAGCAGTCGCACGATGACGCTGTCCGCTTCGCGGATCGTCGCATCCAGTCCCGCGAGCATCTCCTCGGCTTCCGCCCCGCCGCGAGCGGCGAACTCTAGGTCACGCCTTCGCACATCGGGGTGGCCGCCTACTCCTGCGACGATCCACTGCCGCACGTTGCCGGCCAGATGGAGAAGCAGGTTTCCGACGCTGTTAGCCTGCTCGTGCGGCCGCCACCAGAGCCGTTCCGGCGGGAGGGCGGTCACGGCCGCTCTGATCTTGGCGGGATACTCGGTACAGAGATAGTAGCGGGACCGGGCGAGAAACGTCGCAGCTATGGACACTGTCTCAAGGCCTCAAGCGGTGCATCATCCTCGGGAAGGCTATGCACTCCCGAATGTGAGGGGTTCCACAGATCCACGCTACAGTGCGTTCGAGACCGAGGCCGAAGCCGGAGTGCACGAACGTACCGTATTTCCTGAGGTCCAAGTACCAGCCGTAAGCTTCCTCGGGTAGCCCCTCTTCGCGGATTCGCGCCAGCAACTTGTCGTAGTCGTCCTCGCGTTGAGAGCCGCCGATGATCTCGCCGTAACCCTCGGGCGCCAGGCAGTCGTTGCACAGTACAGTGCGCGGATCGCGGGGGTTCTCCTTCATGTAGAAAGCCTTGGCCTGCTTGGGGTAGTTACAGACGAAGACCGGGAGCGTGTGGTCCTCTACCAGCAGGGTCTCGTCTTCGGCCCCGAGGTCGTCACCCCAGACGATCCCGCTTCCCTTGCTGCGCAGAATCTCCACAGCTTCGCTGTAGTCCAGCCTCGGGAAGGGCGGCCTTATGGCCTCGAGTTTCGAGATGTCCCGGCCCAGCTCCTGGAGCTCGCGGCTGCGTCGTTCGACGGCTCTTTGCACGATGAACGTAACCAGCTCCTCTTGCAGCCGCATGTTGTCGTCGCTGTCGTAGAACGCCATCTCCGGTTCTATCATCCAGAACTCGGTAAGATGGCGACGCGTCTTAGATTTTTCGGCACGGAAGGTCGGGCCGAAGGTGTAGATCCGGCCCAGCGCTGCTGCTGCCGCCTCCCCGTAGAGTTGGCCAGTCTGCGCCAAGTAGGCAAAGCCTTCGTCGAAATACTCGGTCCTGAACAGGCCGCTCCGCTCTCCGATCGCCGCCGTGAGAATCGGAGTGTCCACGCGCACGAACCCCCGCTCGTAGAAAAAGTCTTGGATGGCCTGCTCTATCTCGTGCCGGACTCTCATGATGGCTACCTGGCGCGGGCTGCGCAGCCAGAGATGGCGATGGTCGAGCAAGAAGTCCACGCCGTGCTCTTTGGGCTGGATGGGGTAGTCGGGCGCGCTGGGACCCAGAATCTCGAGGTCCGCGACTGCCATCTCGTAGCCACCGGGAGCGCGGCTATCGGCCCGGACCTCGCCGGTCACAGCCACGCACGTTTCGATGCTCGATGCCTCGAAGCGTTCCCACACATGCGGCGGCACTTGCGTTTTCACGATCACACCCTGGACTATCCCCGTACCGTCGCGCACGACCAGGAAGGCCACCTTGCCCGAGGAACGGGTGTGAGTGACCCATCCGCGCACGATTACCGTTCGGCCGGCAAAGCGCGCCAAGTCTGCGATGTAGGCGTACGGGTGCGACTCTCGCTGCATAGATGTCATGGCGGGAGGCGAAAGGTAGAGACGCAGTGGCGTGCGTGCAATCTGGCGGCGTATCAGTACAGTCGGTTTCTTGAGAGCGGACTCACGGCGTGACTACAAGGGAACCGCCGC
>DATMBI010000239.1:0-5203 GCA_035559375.1 Gemmatimonadaceae bacterium
GGCGGGCGGCGCTGGCTGGCAACGGAAGCGGTGCCGCTTCGCGACGCGGATGGCAGCGTCAAAGCGCTCTTGGCTATCACCGCCGACATTACCGAGCGCAAGAAAGCCGAGGCAGCGCTTCGGGAGAGCGAGACCCGCAACCGGATCATAGCGGAGCTGGTCTCCGACTATGCCTACGTGATGAGGGCCGAGCCGGACGGCAGTCTTCGCGGCGAGTGGGTGACAGACGCGTTCTTCAAGGTGTTCGGCCTGACGCTAGAGCAGGTTCGCGAGCGCGGCGGTTGGATAACGCTGGTTCACCCCGACGATCTACCCGTAGCGCTGGAACATGCCCGGCGAGTAGCGCGCGGCTCCACCGACGTGGCCGAGATGCGCTGGATCACGGAAAGCGGCGCAGTACGTTGGCTGCGCAATTATGCCCGGCCTGTGTTCGACGATTCGGGCCGTGTCGTTCGTGTCTACGGAGCCGCGCAGGACATAACGGAGCAGCGGATCGCCGAAGCCGCAACCCGCGAGGCGCGCGAGTGGCTTTCCGCGCTCATCCAATCCGTGGACGGCATCGTGTGGGAAGCAGAGGCCGACACCTTGCGCTTCACGTTCGTGAGCCAGCGCGCCGAACGGCTACTCGGTTACCCGGTGCGCCAGTGGATCGAGGAGCCCGATTTTTGGGTTCGACACCTGCATCCGGAGGATCGGGAGCGCGCAGTGACTTATTGCCTCGAGTCTACGCGCCAGTTGCGCGATCACGAGTTCGAGTACCGCATGATCGCGGCCGACGGAAGGAGCGTCTGGCTGCGGGACATCGTAACCGTAGTGAGCGAGGGTGGTCGCCCGGTTCGCCTGCGTGGCATCATCGTCGACATAACGACCCACAAGCTGGCCGCGCAGCGCCTGCTGGAACTCAACCGCATTTACGCGGTGCTTAGCGCTGTAAATCAGCTGATCGTGCGCGAAGAAGACGACCAGGCGCTATTGGAGCAGGCCTGTAGGGTTGCAGTGGAGGTGGGCGGTTTTGAAGCGGCCTGTGTAATGCGTTTGCGGGACGACCGCTTTCAGGTCGTGGCTTCCTCGGGCGCTTCGAAGGATACGCTGCGACTGATACGGCTCGTTCACGAAGACCCCGCCCTCGGATGTGCCTTCACCTCGCGCGCAGCCACGACGGGCGAACGCGCGGTCTGCAACGATATCGCTAACGACTCGTTGGCACTACCCTGGCGCGAGGCCGCGCTAGAGCGGGGTTACCGGTCGATGGCTGCGTTTCCTCTGAAAGTGTCCGCCGACTGGGTGGGCACCTTGAACCTGTATTCGCGAACTCCAGGCTACTTCGAGGGACCGGAACTAGCGCTGTTGGAGGACCTGGCCCTCGACGTCGCCTTCGCTTTGCGGGCCCGGGCTCTGGAGCGGGAGCGCGTTCGAGCTCAGGAGCGCCTTCGTGCCAGCGAGGAGCGGTTGCGCGAGGTTCAGAAACTGGAGGCGATCGGCCGCCTGGCGGGTGGCGTAGCACACGACTTCAACAACGTCCTGGCCGCCATCGTCATGCAGGCAGAGTTGGCTGTCGAAACACCGGGCCTGCCCGAAAGCGTGAAGCAAGATCTCCAGGCGATACGATCGGCTGCAGAGCGGGCGGCGGGTCTGACACGGCAGTTGCTGCTGTTCGGGAGGCGGCAGGCCATTCAGCCCAGCCCGCTCGACATCAACGAAGCCGTAACCAACTTGTCGCGGTTTCTGCAGCGGCTGCTGGGGGAGCATGTGCGACTGCAGCTAGACCTATCGCCTGGATCTCTGGTCACCTACGGCGATCCCGCTATGCTGGACCAGGTACTCCTCAACCTGGCTATCAACGCGCGCGACGCCATGCCCCAGGGCGGTCTGCTCCGCGTCGAGACCGCGGCCGAAGTGCTGGACGAGGCCAAAGCGCGTACGATACCCGACGTGGTGCCGGGTCCCTACGTGCGCATCAGCGTCAGCGACGAGGGTGTCGGGATCGCTCCCGAGGTCCTCCCGCGGATATTCGAGCCGTTCTTTACCACGAAGGAAGTGGGCAAAGGAACTGGCCTGGGCCTCTCGACCGTATTCGGCATCGTGCGCCAGCACCGCGGCTGGATAGAGGTGGACTCGACTCCCGGCAAGGGGAGCACGTTCCACGTCTTCTTGCCGGCAGGGGGCCCGGTGCTCCACGCGGACCAGAGCCAGGCTGCGCAGCCGGCGCGTGGCGGTGGCGAGACTGTTTTACTCGTAGAGGACGACTCTCAAGTGCGCAGCGTAGCCCGTCAGGTGCTGGAGCGCCACGGCTATCGCGTGCTCGAGGCGGCCAGTGGAGTGGATGCGCTGCGGCTATACGAGGCGAGCCAGCCCATCCACCTCGTGGTTACCGACATGGTCATGCCGGGCGGCGTGAGCGGCGCTCAGCTGGCGCGTCGCTTGCGCGCGCTCCAGCCGGCGCTTCGTTTCGTGTTCCTGAGCGGCTACACCGCCGAGCTCGGCATGGCCGCAGGGCCGGACGAAGGTATCTTCTTACAGAAGCCGTTCAGTCAGGCGCAGCTACTCGAAGCGGTCCGCAAGGCCCTCGACAGCGCGTCGGCCTAGGTGCCGAGCCAGCGCGCCACGCCAAGCCCCCCTTTAGTTTTAGGCCACGCACGGCGCGAGCGGCGCACGGCGCGGCGACTTCCAGCGGCTTACCAAAGTGAAACTGCAGCATATTCGTAACTTTTGCATCATCGCACACATAGATCACGGCAAGAGCACGTTGGCCGACCGGTTGATCGAGGCCACGGGTACGCTCGACAAGCGCGAAATGAAAGACCAGGTCCTGGATACCTTGGACTTGGAGCGAGAGCGCGGCATCACCATCAAGCTCAACGCCGTACGAATGCACTATCGCGGCTACGAGCTCAATCTCATAGACACGCCCGGGCACGTGGATTTCACCTACGAGGTCTCTCGCTCGCTCGCCGCCTGCGAGGGCGCCATTCTCGTAGTGGACGCCTCGCAAGGGATCCAGGCTCAAACCATCTCCAACTTGTTCCTGGCTCTAGATGCTGGGCTGGAGATCGTACCAGTGCTCAACAAAATAGATCTACCTAGCGCCGAACCCGAGCGGCGCAGGAGAGAAGTCAGCGAGCTGCTGGGCTGCTCGCCTGACGACATCTTGCTGGTGAGCGCCAAAGAGGGCCGTGGCATCGCAGAGTTGCTGGAAGCTGTCGTTGCTCGTGTCCCGCCACCGGAGGGCGATCCAGCAGCTCCGCTGCGGGCGTTGATCTTCGACTCCTACTACGACCGTTACCGTGGCGCTATCCCCACGGTACGGGTAGTGGACGGCGAGATTCGGCCTGGCATGTGGATCACCTTCGGTGCCAACACCTCGCGTTACGAGGTAGCCGAGGTGGGGTACTTGCAGCTGCGCCAGGTCAAAGCAGAGAAGCTCAGCGCGGGCGAAGTGGGCTACGTGGTTGCCAACGTGCGCTCAGTGCGTGAGACGCGAGCCGGCGACACTATCTTCGACGCCGAACGGCGAGCTGCCGAAGCACTCCCTGGCTACAAGGAAGTGCACTCGATGGTGTTCGCGGGGATCTACCCCACTGACACTTCCCAGTACGAGCAATTGCGCGACGCGCTTGCCAAGCTGCAGCTCAACGACGCCTCGTTGAAATACGAGCCCGAAACTTCGACGGCGCTAGGATTCGGTTTCCGGTGCGGTTTCCTGGGGCTTTTGCACATGGAGATAGTGCAGGAGAGGTTGGAACGGGAGTTCGGTCTGGACCTGGTCACCACGGTGCCTAACGTGGAGTACCGAGTCTACCGTACCGACGGCACCATGCAGCTAGTGGAGAACCCGTCCAAGATGCCGCCGCCCAGCGTCATCGACCGCATCGAGGAGCCGTACGTCAAGGCCAGAATCGTGGCACCGGCCGAGTACATCGGCCCCATCATGACCTTGGGGAACGAACGCCGCGGGATATACGGCGGGATGAAGTACGTGGACCCGACTCGCGTGGAGTTCGACTGGGAGTTCCCGCTGGCCGAGATAATCCTCGACTTTTACGACCGGCTCAAGACCATCAGTCGCGGCTACGCGTCGCTCGACTACGAGCTGGCCGGCTATCGGCCCAGCGATCTGGTGCGATTGGACATTCTCATCAACGGCGATCCGGTGGATGCCTTTTCGGTGATCATCCACAGGGACAAGGCCTACGACTGGGGGCGCAAGATCGCCGACAAGCTCAAGGAACTCATTCCGCGCCAGTTGTTCGAAGTCGTGATCCAGGCAGCGATCGGAAGCAAGGTGATCGCACGAGCCACTGTGAAGCCGCTACGCAAAGACGTGCTCGCGAAGTGCTACGGTGGCGATATCACGCGTAAGCGGAAGCTCCTGGAGAAGCAGAAAGAGGGGAAGAAGCGGATGAAGCAGGTGGGCTCCGTAGAGATACCGCAGGAAGCGTTCCTCGCGGTTTTGCAGGTGGATTGACGCGCTAGCCGGCCTCGCATGACTAGTTCGCTCGTCGTTCAGACCTCGTTTCTGGGCGACGTAGTGCTCACCACCCCTTTGATCCGCGAGCTGGCGAAGCTCGGCCCGGTAGATGTGGTAACGACACCCGCTGGTGCGCTCCTCTTGCGCAACAACCCGCGCCTGCGGCGGCTGGTCCTCTTCGACAAACGCGGCGCCGACCGGGGCGTGCTAGGGCTCCTGCGATTGGCACGACAGGTAGCGGCCCCTAACGAGGCCGCAGTCGCCTACTGCGCGCAAGGTTCCTGGCGCACTGCCCTTCTAGCGCTCCTCGCCGGCTACCGCAGGCGCGTAGGCTTCGCGACCTCGGCCGCGCGACTAGCTTACACCGAGCGTGTGCCGTACCTGCGCGGCGAGCACCACGCCCTTCGTCTGCTGCGCTTGGCAGGCGCGTCCGGCGACCCGCGACCGGAGTTGTTTCCCGGCACCGAGGATCGCAGCGCCGTGGACCAGCTACTGGCCGAGGCGGGCTGGGACGGCAGCACTCCACTATTGGCCATGGCGCCCGGGAGCAAGTGGGAGACCAAACGCTGGCCCTACTTCCCTGAACTGGCGGAGCGACTGAGGCACCGGGGCAGGATCGTCGTGCTGGGCGACGAGGCCGACCGCCCGTTAGCCGAAGCGATACGAAAACGCTGCGACAACGCGCTAGATGCCACCGGCACGCTCTCGCCGCTGGCCTCGGCGGAATTGCTGGCG
>DATMBI010000240.1:0-4303 GCA_035559375.1 Gemmatimonadaceae bacterium
CTGGCGGCGCTCCAGCAGGCGCTCTCGCAGCGGCGGCCGGCTGCAGGGCTGCTGCATCACTCCGACCGCGGCAGCCAGTATGCGTGTGGCGAGTACCGCGCGCTGCTTGCGCAGCGCGGCATCGCCGTAAGTATGAGTCGCAAGGGCGACTGCTGGGACAATGCCGTGGTCGAGAGCTTCTTTGCCACACTCAAGACCGAACTGGTGGCCGACGCGCGCTGGGCGACGCGCTCTGCCGCCACCGCCGACATCGCGCACTTCATCGAAAGCTGGTACAATCGTCAGCGAAGGCACTCAAGTCTCGGTTACGTCAGCCCCGTCGAGTACGAGCTAAAGCACATGCGTCAGGCAGCCTGAGTACCCGTCCACGAAACCGGGTCAAGCCTAATATGTGGTTCCTCCGCAGTCGGATGCTCCGCAGGAAAGCCGAGGCTGCCGCTGCTGCGGCAGCCTATGTCGCCACTGGCACAACCCTTGAGTTTGTTCAGCGCTACCCGGAATTCAGCGCGGTATCCAATGATGATTGGGATGCTTTCGTCATTGCTGGTTGCCACTGGTCCCTCCTTACAGCTCTCACCGCCTCGACTTACCGGCAGAGCGAGCAGGCCGAGGTCGCACAAGCGCTGTCGGCTTCTCTTGCCCAATACGTGCCCGACATAGACGCGCGCACATCACTTCTCATCCAACACGTGAAACGCCTGGTAGATGACAAGCCGGACATACTCACAACAGACGGCTTGGATACCCTCGCGATGCTTGTTGGATCGTGGTGCTTGGCTCAGGCTGGGCATCGTCGTCCCTCTGAAATCAGTCCTGTAGCCGCCAGACACCTCGGACTGATCATCATCCTCACATTCCGAGACTGGTGGAAAGAGACCTAGCCATTCGGGTTGCAGCCCAAGTGCGCGTGGCACTACCAACGCGCTGGCCGTTTGGGCTTTTGGAGTGCGCCGCCTCGTGCGCCAGCACGCTTCGGCGCTCGAGGACAGGTCTTCGCGTTGCCATTGCTGCCCGGCTGACATTTGCCTAGGTTGACATCGTGGGTGCGCTGTCCGGTGCAGTTGTGCTATCCTGGGCGCCCTGCGTTGCAGTCCAATCCGCGTCCGCCAGGCGGCACCGATCCACGATCTACTGGGAGACGCGCGCCGTGAGCTATGCGATCGCCCAATGGGCCGCCGACATGGCGGCCCTATACCTCGCGAGAACACCTCCGCCCAGTTGCCCGCAGTGCGCACGGCGCGGGTTTTTCGGTCCGAGGCATGACGGAAAAAGCCGCATGTACAGACTCTGCAAGTTCTGCGGCTTCTATCAAGTCGTAGATGGCCCTTTCGTTATGCTGCACGCAGCGGCCCACAACTGCACCACCTGGCCGATGCTCGTTGGCGCTCCCTACGTTTGGTGGGTTCAGCGCGGCGAGAACTCTATCCTTGCGAATCGTGCGGCCAAGCGGTTGACGTCACTACGCACGCCGTTCCACGGCCAGTTGACGACCCGCAGCATCCATGGTGGCAGGTTCCCCAGGAACTCACTTACAAGAGGACCGTCACTTATTGGACCAATCAAGGCAGACCTGGCCCACACTTGTGAACCGGGTGCAGCCTAATTCAGGGTTAGGCAGCACCCTGAGGGGAGAGCCGAGTGCAACTGATTGCGCACTGGGTGAATGATCTGCTTGAGGTCGCAGCAGCCGCGGGCGACCTCGCGCTCGAGCTGAGGCCCAAGTCGAGGGCGTCTGCCAAGAGGGGGCCAGCCGGAGTCGTCACCGAGGCCGACGTGGCGGTGGAGACTCTCATCCGGCGGGAGCTCCAGCAGCGTTTTCCTCGAGCAACTATTGTCTCAGAGGAAACCGGTCCGCTCACGCCCCCGGGGCCGCTGACATTCTACGTCGACCCAATAGACGGCACCGTCAACTACTACCACGGGCTACCGTACTGCAGCGTTAGCATCGCAGCTCGCTCGGTTGATTGCACGGTTGCGGCGGTCGTCCACGACATCGTCGGACGCGTATCCTACGTGGCTGAAGCAGGCCAACCACCATTCTTGATCCGCCGCGACCAGCACTCGATTGCGTCAGCAACTCCAATTCAGGTGTCCGAGACTCAACAACTTCGGGACGCCCTTCTGATCACCGGGTTCTCTCCCGACGAGCACGGCGAGGCCCGCAGATCTGCTCGCTTCCTTCCTGTGGTCCTCGGCATGTGTGAGGATGTCCGACGCTTCGGTGCTGCCTCGCTTGACCTCGCGACGGTTGCTATTGGCCGCGCCGACGGCTATTGGGAGACCAGCGTCGGAGGACTCTGGGACGTTCTTGCCGGGGCATTCCTCGTAGCGCAGGCCGGAGGTCGATCCTTGGTGTACCACGATCAGGCCACAGGCAGGGCTGCCGCTCTCTCGTCCAACGCCGCTATTCATGCAGAGCTCGCCAAAGCTACTGAGGCACAGTTCGCCGGCTATGACCTATTCGAGGCAATGGGTGCGGCCTAACTCCATTAAGCCGGAGTAAGTCAAGTGGGCGTAGCTAACCCAGGCGGGCAGCGGATGCTGGCCGCTTCCTTTTCGAGGGATCGTAGCGCCGATCGGCAGTATCGGGTGCGACCGTCACGTGCGTGACAGCCAAACTCCATTACGGGCTCACCGGCCTCACCGCGTGGTGCGGCGCGTGCGCTCCGCAGAGCGCGGCCCAGATACCGATCTCGGCATGCCGCCGGGCTTCCCAATCTAAGGGGCGAGCCCGAGGGGCCCAGTTAGACGGACGGGCTTGCCCGGCGGGGCCACGACGCCTGCTTCCGTTTCGTCAGCGGCGTCCCCTTGAACTGCTGGTTGAAGTCCACGCCCTCGCGCAGCACGACGTAGACGGCCTGCGCCAGCTCCTTCGCGACTAACGTGCGCGCCACGCGGATCGGCATCTTGCGCTTCCACCGCTGAACCACTGCCGCACCTCGGGGAAGTACTGCACCGCCCGAACGGCCGCGTGGCTGAAGGCGAGCTTCAGGTAGCGGTTCCCATCCCGGCTGGCCTTGTGCCGCTGCTTGCCGGCCGAGTCGGCCGCGCCGGGCACCAGCCGGCAGTAGGACCAGAAGTGCTTCACCGTGGGAAAGCGGCGGATGTCATCGACCTCGAGGTAGATGGTAAAGGCCAGCAGGCGCCCAATGCCGGGAATCCACAACAGGCGCTGCACCGCGGCGTCCGCGAGCAGGTCGCCCTGGACCGCCTGTTCGAGTTCCTTCACCTGGCTCGCGAGCTGCTCGGCCTGCGCGGTCTGCAGCCGGGCCTGCAGCTGGTAGAGCGGCGGCAACTGCGCCACCTCGGGCACATTGAACTTCTCGAGGAGCGAGGTGAGCGTGTGCTCGCAGCGCAGCCGGCGCTCGACCAGCTGGAGCTGCGCGCGCAGCACATCGCGCGGGCCGCGCTGCGCGTCGGCGATCATGTGCGCCCGCGGGATGAGCCCCACGCACAGCAGCTGGGCCAGTGTGTCCGCATCGACAGCATCGGTCTTCACTTTGGCATACGCAATCGCCTTCAGCAACTAGGCATGCGCAGCTCGAGCTCCACGCCCGCGGGCACCAGTAGATCGCGCAACCAGTACCAGCGGCCCGTCGACTCCACGACCGCGCGGTGGGCACCAGGAAACTGCGCGAAGTAGGCCAGCAGCGCACCGCGGTGGTTCGGCAGCGCCACCTGCGCCACGCGCTCGCCGGTAGCGGTGAGGGTGGTAATCACTGACGACACTTTGTGCTGATCAATGCCGGAGAAGTACATCGCGACGCTCCAAGCCGAGGTTGCCTGACGTTACATCCCTCCGGCTTGGCAATATCTACGGGTCGAAGCTGTCGAGCCGGCTGGCCGCGCCGCCAGCTACTATATGCGCCATCCGCACCACACTTAGGCGGAGCGGCCACAGCGCCGGCTCGCAGCTTAACCCTATCCGTTAGCCGCCCACGGGGCAGCGCCGTGCCGTTCTCCTCAGCAAACGCAAAGGTGCTAGCTTTCCTCATCGAGCTTCACTTGGAGTGCTCACACGCCGAGTACCTGATCAAGAAGATCCGGTACGGTGCGCGACACTGGCGATTGATGGGGCGTGGCAAGGACTTCGATCGGAAGGTCCCGCCCCGTGACACTGAGATCTTGGGCGTCGGCCTGCCTGGGGTGCTTCAACCGCATGCGCCAGATCCTCCGGCCGGGCAAACGCAAAGCCTCCGTCAAGCTTCGCTGCCAAGTACTCAACAAGCTGATCGGGCCCGTCAACATCGATACCATTTGCTCGACGGCTGTCAGACACGCTTGGGAACACCTCGACGAGCGC
>DATMBI010000241.1:0-2909 GCA_035559375.1 Gemmatimonadaceae bacterium
TGGCCACGAGGCTCTTGGAGCATGTTCTCGACTGGAGCAGTTGGCCGTCGCTGGACGAACTTCGCGGGGACCTGAGCGATTACTTCGGGCGCTTCCAACCGCGCAACAACCTGTCGGAAATAACGTTTCTACTGCAGCGCACCAGGCGAGGGATAGCGTTGGGGGCGCAGCAGCTAGCGCCACCTGGCTGCGTGGTCGCGTGTCCGTACTTGGATGTCGACTACGTCACTCGAGTCTTCACGTACACTCCGGCAGGCAAGGTTGCGCTCTGGATCCAGCGCTCTTCGCTACGCGAATGTTATCCGCAGCTCTATAGGTTTCCGAGTACGCGGGACTTCATGTTAGATCCCTTGCCGGGTTACAGGCGGCTGGAGCGAAATCGGTGTTGGGAGTGGCTCCGGAAACTTCGCAATGAGTTGTCGAGGAACGGACATAGTTCACAGAACGCGGCCTCGCTGCTCGCGCCGCCGCGCCGCCTCCTTTTCCACGGCGCTCAGGTAAATGCCACCATCGCGCAGCGGGCAGGCTGGTACCTCGTGCCGCTGATGGAACTGGCCGTCCGAGAGGCGACTAGGGTTCCGTGCTGGTCGCTGCCAGAAAAGTCCTGATGGGACGTACGATCCGCCTAGGGCTGCTGCTGGACTCCTTCACGCAGCCACGCTGGGTTTACGAGGCGGTGCGGCTAGCCCTGGAAGTACCGGGCGTCGAGCTGGCACTGGTAGTGCTCGACGCAACGGAGAGCGAAGTGCCGCAGCCGCGTTCACTCGTGGCGCGGCTATGGTCGCTCTTGCGAAACCGTAGGTACCTACTGGCGGC
This sequence comes from Gemmatimonadaceae bacterium, assembly GCA_035559375.1. Classification (GTDB taxonomy): domain Bacteria; phylum Gemmatimonadota; class Gemmatimonadetes; order Gemmatimonadales; family Gemmatimonadaceae; genus DATMBI01. The sequence continues at coordinate 817 of DATMBI010000241.1, forward strand.
TCTGTACGACTGGGTCGACGGATGGCGATCACCGCCGAGTTTCGCCTTCGAGCAGGTGGATATGCGGTCGCTGCTGGCAAATGTCCCCGTCCTGCGAGTCCAGCCGCGACGTAGCGCTTATCGTGATGCATTTGCGGACGACGACGTTAGGCGCATTCAGGAGTATCGCTTGGATGTGGCCGTGCGATTGGGCTTTCGGATCCTGACGGGTTCGGTGCTGGGTATAGCTCGCCACGGGGTGTGGAGTTACCATCACGGGGACAATCGCAGGTACCGTGGCGGTCCACCGGGATTCTGGGAAGTGATGGAGGGAAGTCCTGCCTCGGGCGCCGTTCTTCAGGTACTGAGCGAGGTCCTGGATGGAGGGAGGACACTCTACCGTGGAGTGACTGCGACGGTGCCGTTTTCGGCAAGGCGCAATCGGGAGCGTGTGACGCTCATGGCCATTCCCTTCCTGGCGCGCGCGCTGCGGCGGCTTGCCGAGTTGGGCGAGCCGTACTGCGCAGAGGGGAGCCATGCGGTAGTGGAACCCTACTCCCGCCGCCTGTACCGCCGGCCCGAAAATCGGGATGTGTTGCCCGCTCTCGGCAGGCTGCTGGTTCGTTACGGACGTAGCCATGTGGCGGCATTTCTCGCGGAGCAACGTTGGACGATAGGGTACTACCTGACCAACGATTCCGGCGGCGACGTGCCGCTGTTGGCAGCGTACCGTTATCGCTTGCTGGAACCGCCATCGGACCGATTCTGGGCCGACCCCTTTCCCGTCGATTTAGGGAGTGGCAAGGGTGTCCTCGTCGAAGAGTTCGCGCAGCGCGAGGGCAGGGGCTGCATCGCTTTTCTCGAGCTCGGACAGAGCGGTCTCGTTGGCGCGCCAGTGCGGGTCATAGACGCTGACTATCATCTGTCTTATCCCTTCGTGTTCAACTACCGCGGCAGCACCTTTCTGATGCCCGAGTCGGCTGAGCGACGAAGGTTGGAAGTGTGGCGCGCCATCCGCTTTCCGTACGAGTGGACGTTGGAGGCCGTGTCGCTAGAGGGTTTATCGCTCCGAGACCCGACGCTAGTGGAAGTCGGAGGCCGGTGGTGGCTCTTCGCAGAAGAAGAAGGCGAGTTCGGCCGGGTCGGTGGCGCTTTGGTTCTTTTCCATTCCGTGTCCCCACTGGGACCTTGGGTGCCCCATCGCTGCAACCCTGTGCTGACGGACGCAACGTGTGCCAGACCCGCGGGACGGCCCTTTGCAATCGGTGGAAATCTCTTTCGCCCTGCTCAGATCGGCGTACCCAACTATGGATGGGGTATCACCTTCCAGCGTGTCGTGGCTCTGGACGAATGGCGCTACCAAGAAGTACCCGTCGGGCGCATCGAGCCAGCTTGGCGGTCCGATGTTGTGGGCATTCACACCATCAATGCAGCGGGTGGCCTCTCGGTGGTGGACGTGCGTCTTAGGAGAAGGCGCAAATTCCTGCGTTAACTCCCGCTCAAAACCTTAGCACGTTGATCTTCATTTCACGCCGTATGTATGCAGCGAGTATCAACGATCGGCCAGCTGCTGTAAGAAGTGCACCGAACGCGGTGCCCACGATACCGTACTTGGCGGTGAGGGAGAATCGCACTGCGACGCTCCCCAGGGCAAGAATACTGAGGATGATGGCTGCGGGCCGCTGGTGCTCGGTCATGGTCATGACGTAACCAGCTGCAGCTCCGATTAGCCCAGAAACGACCTGCCCTATCACCAGGATCACCAGTACGGGCAACGCCACGAGGAAGACGCTCCCGTAGAGGCGTAGCAGCACACCGCCCGCCACTATCGCCACCGCTGCCAGAGGCAGACAGAGAAGAAGGTTGGTGCGGTTGATGGACCGCAACAGCTCCTGAAGTTGGGCGGCGCCACCGCCTGCGAAGGTTGCCGATATGGCCGGTGCTGTCACGAAGAACACAGCGTTCCAGCCGAAATCCACGAGACCTGCGACCTGTGTGGCTGCTCCATAGAGCCCCGAGGCGGTTGGACCCCTGAGGGTCCCGACCAGCAGCAGATCCACTGACGGAGACATGGCGAGCTGCGCGACCGCAACGGACAGCAACGCGAATCCCGT
>DATMBI010000242.1:0-2724 GCA_035559375.1 Gemmatimonadaceae bacterium
AAGGTCGGGCGTCCCGATTGGGTTACCACCTCGATATCGCGCCACCCTACGCCACGTGCCCGGGCAGCACCGCTCAGCGCCTTGAAGGCAGCCTCCTTGGCTGCCAGGCGAGCCGCCACACTGTGCTCAGGTACGGGCCGAGCCGAGCAATAGCGCCGTTCCCGCTCTGTCAGCACCCGACGTAGGAAACGATCCCCGTGCCGCCCGAGAATAGCCGCCACCCGGACAATGCCGACGACGTCGACCCCTATGCCGACGATCACCGGCCACTCCTGCGCTTTCCGCGCGGCGCACTCAGCGAACCTTCCCTCGCTTTCGCCAGCAGTTGGACGAAATCCGGCCAGAGCCGGTCGGTTGCCGCAAAAACGGCTGCTACGCAGGCCACCCATCTGCGCCAATGTTTCAGGAGATCGGTTGGAGCGGACGCGACGAGAGCAGATCCAGCTCGAGACACTTCCTCCAGGGCTCGCAACAGAGGATCCAGGATTTCCAGAAGCCGCCACTCCAACGCCCTGCTCTCCGGCTGGCTCGCAGGATAGCAGTCGCGTGCCAGCTCGGCTGCGATGCCGCGGACTGCACTCGCCAGGCCTGCAGCATCGAAGGTGCGAGCCTGAGCTAGCGGATGGCGCTGTCCAGCCAATTCGCGACGCGCCCCGAGCAAGAGCTGCAACAGGCGTTCTGCCCCAGGTACCGTCGGGAGGGACGGGGACCCCAAGTGCCTCGAGCTGCGGGTTAACTCAGGTACCTTGCAGGCACGCTCCAGAATCCGCGTAACCGTGTCGCCCGTAGCGTGCTGTAGGCGCCACGCACTGCCGCCGACGAACAGCGTAACCCCGCTCCCCTCCAGTGCGATCCCGCCGAGATCCGCGTATTGTACCCATTTCTCCGCACCGCCGGCCGTACGAAGCAGCAACCCATGAGTTGCTACCTCTGCGAGCTCGCACGGTGTCGGCGCGTCGCTCCGCCTACGCGCTCCTTCCGGGCGTGGCTCACAGCCGCTGTCACGCATTTTCGATGGCGGCCAGGACAGTCTCGGTATCGCTCAGATCTCGAAATACTGCCGCCGGTGAGTGGCGAGCCAGTTCGTCCACAGTATAATGGCCGGTGGCCACTGCGATAGCCCGGGCACCCAGTGGACGACCGCAAGCGATGTCGTTAGGCGTGTCACCTACGATCACGACTTGATCAGCGGCGACGCTCGCTCCTATAGCCCGGCGAGCCCGCTCCAAAGCTATGGGCGGCAACTGGAACCGGTCCTCGTGGTCGGAACCGAAGGCCCCTATGCGAAACCTTTCCGGTTCCAGACCTGCAGCCGAAAGCTTCATGCGAGCACCTCGCTCCAGGTTACCGGTCAGCAGCCCGGGGACTAGGTGCGACCGTCCTGCGATGGCGCCCAGCAACTCGGCCACGCCGTCCAGTGCATGCACTCGATCGCAACTGGCCGCCAGCTCTTCCTGGAGATTGGCGAGGTAAGCCTCCAGCACCGCCGGCATGCGCAGATCTATCTCGGTGTCGGCAAATCCCTCGGATCGCATCAACTCGCGCACGATCTGGCAGTCGGTCTTGCCGTCGTAGCGGTAAGACTTACTTCCGCTGCAACCGAAGATAGACTGCAGCGCACGCTCCATAGCGCGCCGGCCCGCTCCGGCACTGTTTACCAAAGTCCCGTCGATGTCGAACAGCACCAGCGTGAGAGCGTACCTCACGGAGCCTCCGGTTCGCTCGCCGGCCAGCGCGCCAATACCAAACCGGCCGCGATCGACCCCGCACCCGCGAACTGCATGGGGCTCGGAACTTCCCGCAGCCATAGCCACGCCACCAGCATCGCCAGTGGTGGCTGGAGGTTACTGTACATCGAAGTGTGAGTCGGGCCGAGCACGCTCACTCCCTTGTACCATATCAGGTAAGCTACCACCATGGCGCCTAACGCCGAATACGCGATGGCACCGTAGGCGCTGGCCGGGAGTTCCATCCACGGAACGCTCACCGCCAGCGGAGCGCCTACCAACAGCACGACTATCGCACCACCCAGCATGGTGTACGCACCGACTTCTAAACCGGGAAGCCGCTCCGTGTACGGTTGCACCAGTACGCTATAGAGGGCCCAGCAGGTCGCCGCACCGAGGACCAGCAAGCCACCCAACAAGGAGTCGTTACCGCCACCGTTTCGAGCGGAACCTCCCACCACTAGCGCCACGCCCGCTAGCTGTAGTCCTATCCCGGCCCACTCGCGCGCTCCGACCCGCTCCGTACCACGCCAGCGCCCGATAAGCGCAGCCAACGCCGGGCCTGACGCTAGTACCAGTACGGTCGTAGCAACTCTAGCCCGTGCTACACCCAGAATGAAAAGGATCTGGTAGAGTCCGTTGCCCAACATCCCCAAGCGCAGCAGCGCCAGCCTCTCCGTCTTGCTGGCGCTTCGTAGCTGCATCGCACGGCCCAACAAGAACTGCACTACGGCAGCCAGCGGGATCCGTACTGCGTTGAGCGCTAGCGGCGGAATCAGTGCCGTAGCGAGTTTCAAAACGCTGTAGTTCACGGCCCAGATGCTGGCCATAGCCACTAGGAGGCTGTCTACGGCCAGGCTGCTGCGCGGGCTCGCCCGTCGGTAGTTTTCCAGACGCTCTTTCGGTGCTGCCAAGGTCATGCCTTAAGCTAGAAGGCTTGCCCTATCGGTGGCACGGGTAATCACCGGTATGATTCGAACAGTGGCCAACGTACTGT
>DATMBI010000243.1:0-3257 GCA_035559375.1 Gemmatimonadaceae bacterium
GGTGGCTGGCCTTCCCGTCGTGGGTGTGATGGTCTTGGTGGGCTTGCCAGCGCTGGTCGTCGTGCTAGCTGGTCTAGCGCTTCTAGCGCTGATTTCACTCCTGCTAGGTACTCTCGTCGCGCTCGGAGTCGGTGTGCTCAAACTCCTCATCTTCGTGGCACTCCCGCTACTGTTGGGTCTGCGGCTAGTGGACCGCCTATCGAGCACTCGCCGTGCTTGAGTGCCGAGTTGTAGCGACCGGCACCTACGGTTAGGTTTGAACGACGGCCGCTTCCCTAAGAGGATGCCGGCGCGGGACGTGGCGCAGCCCGGTAGCGCACCTGAATGGGGTTCAGGGGGTCGCGGGTTCAAATCCCGCCGTCCCGATTTCAGTTGGCCGGTGGCGGCATCGGGCCTCCGAAAAGCAGCGTCGAGGTGCGAAATTCCGCCCGGCCGGGCCTGCGGCCCCCTGAGCGCTAGCTGTTAGGAGCGGGCGTCTCTCCGGTGACCACCGGCCGCCCGGCTACACTAGACTGGCCCCCTTCGATCAGCGAGCCAGCTTGCCGGGCAAAACGCTCCACCTCTACCCAATCTGTGAACTCGTGGTCGCGGGAGGTGTCGGTGGGCCCTCCGTAGCGCCGCGAGGCCCACGCCATGTACCAGCGCAGCAGCGGATTGTATTGCGTGTACTTCACTGCGCCGGCTATGCAAGCGGTGAGCTGCGGGCGCCAGTCCGTCGTCGCCAAAAAGCGTTCCAGCGCACGCCTCGCACCGGGAGCGCTGGCAGGACTAGCTGCGGATGCACTCACCGAGAAGAAGGCTGTCGGAACACTCTGCAACTGCGGCCGATGCTGACGGACGAAGCGCTCGACAGCCGCTAGATGGCCGCGCATAACGAGTGGCGAGCCCACGATCACTAGATCGTACTCGCTCAGCTGCAACGGCTCGCACACCTTCCGCGCATCTGCCAAAGTCACCTTGTGGCCAACCGATGCTAGCACTTCGGCGATGTACCTGGCAATCTTCGCCGTTTGGCCGTGCTGGCTACCGTACACTATCAGCACTCTGGCCACTGACTCCTCCTGAAGTGTGCCCTGGTACCTACATAGCGGCCTCGGCCAGCACCGAGAGGAAAGCGGGCAGACTTGGTCAGGGAGTACCGTACAGGGAACTACTCGATACGTGGCGGGTTCTCTAGCAGGTAGCCAGTGCTTTCATCGCGGGAGGTCTATATGCCGGAGAGCCGCGTCAGCACTTCACTCGGGCACCGTACGGTTCGCGAGGGTGCCGTAGCCGGTGCGCTAGGCGCTACGGTGGTAGCTGCGTGGTTCCTGATAGTAGACACCCTTCAGACTCGCCCGCTTCACACACCTCGTCTCCTGGGCGATGCTCTGATGAGGGCGATAGGCTGGGAACCGTTCCTAGGTCGAGCCGGGCCTGTGATCCTGTACACGCTCGTGCATTATGCCGCGTTCGCGGTGCTCGGCATGATCGCGGTGCTGGTGGTGCATGCCTCGTTCAAGGAGCCTACGCTACTGTTGGGTCTGCTGATCGTCTTCGTCATGGGCCAGCTCGCGATCTACATGTACATACTGCTACTGGACATAACGCTACTGGGACAGCTAGCGTGGCTTCAGATCGGACTCGCGAACGTGATGGCGGCGTTGGCTATGGGGCGCTACCTCTGGTGGAGACACCCCGGCGTAGAGCGACACTTGCTCGAGGGGCTCAGTGGCCGTGGGGCTAACTAGCCAGGTAGCAGGTGCGGGCAACCGCTATCAGATCCGCCCACCTCTATCCCACGACTATTCCGGATTGGCGGGGTCGTAGACGCGCTTCTGGTCGGCAGTGCGCCGCTGTGCCTTGTTCTCGAAGTGGAACTCCACTACCAGACGCCGCGGATTTTCTCCCACCAACCTGTAGGTCTCCCGAATGGAACCTGCGATGTTGAAGTCGCGTTCCACTACCAGATCCTTTCTCTTCCAAGAAACCCTGGTTCGATGCTTGGTGCCGTCCGCCACTGTAGTATCCACTGCTCGACCGTTGGTCGGCGCGTTTACTATGATGCCGATTCCCGGGTCTATAACGATGCTGCTGTCGGTCTGCTGTATGATGAGCGTCGCCGGCGCTCGCATGAGGTCCCGAACTACGCGCGCCGATATCGTCAACGGTCCGCGGCCTGCACCAGCACCACTCCGGGAGGCGCCACCACTAGCCATATCGGTCGCTCCCCGCCCCTTGGGACCGAGTCCGACGGCTGCCCCGCCCCCTACGCGCTCAGGGTCGTGTTCGACGCGCTCCTTCAGCGGTGTCGTCTCCTCTGGATTGAGCTTCCAGGTTCCCGCGAACGACGGCCTTTCCTGCTGGTGAAAATGGTCGAGCGGTCCGAACACTACGACGGCCGGTAGTGCTACCAAAGCGGCGACCTTGAAGGCGGTTATCGCCATGGCTCCTCCTGGCTTACTCCGCTGAGTATTACGAGAGGCACGACCGCGCTGTTGTGCCAGTAGGAGCTGCATTCGGTCACTTCGGCAATCTGGGGATCGATCCTCGTCCAGTTCCTGGTGCCAGTCTGGCAGCCGGCATTGGGTGCGCCGTAAGCGCTTTCCAGACAATAACTTACCGTGCTGAGAAAAACGGCACGTTGGTTGCTGTAGCGCTTTTGCGATGCCGATCGGCAGATCTCGGGCTGTTTGGACAGCAGACTGAATCTCTTGCGGTAAAGGAGGGATGAGGGATTATGCTGAACCGGTACGGTCTGAGAATCGTTGCTGGCCTCGTATCCCTAGCTGCGACTGCGGCGAACGCGCAGTCGAGCCACATTCAGTCGTGGCATCAGCGTGGGCTGATCCTCGAGCCTATTTATTCGGCCTATCGCTTCGACCGCGACCCAGGTGCCAGTAGAGTCGAGGCGCGGACTTATGGCGGCCGGCTGGTGTGGTTCCCGTTCGCCGATCAGGCTGCAGAAGCGCCAGTGGTCAGCCGGCTAGGGTTCGGCATCTTCCACGAAGCCGGACCGAAGCAGGACCTGCAGTTCGATGCGTTCCACACGGGCGCTCTCGCCGAGTTTCGGCCACTACAGGGCTCCCTGTTCGAGCGCGTCGATCCAGTGGTGACCCTGAGCGCTGGTGTTCTGCGTACGGTGAGAAAGTCGCTGGAACACCAGCAGTACCCGCTCGATGACGAGAGTGCCAATCGCTTTGCCCTGGCGCCGGGAGTCGGCGTTAGGGTGATGGTCGTGCGGCAGCTCGGCGTGCGCGCTGAACTGCGGGACGTCA
>DATMBI010000244.1:0-22021 GCA_035559375.1 Gemmatimonadaceae bacterium
GCACGCTCTAGCTGGGCAGCCACGGACGCTAACTCTCGGGGTACATAAAGGTGCATCCCCAGCGGAACGTAGCCCGCCCCGAGTATCTCTCTCCGGTACCACCACCCTGGCCGCGCAGAACGCCGATCGAAGTCGCCGGACGCGTCGTCCTCCTTCGCGAAAATCTCCAAGTAGGCCACGCCGTCCAAAAGCTCTCGTAGCGCGCGGAGCCCGGTGCGCAGCTCCGTAGGTTCCACGTAGTTGAGGACCCCGAGACAGAGCACCAGGTCGAACGGGCCGGGCAATCCTAGCTCGCCGATCGAACCGAACGAACCCAGCCTGATGTTGCGCCGGCGACCGAAGCGCCTCACCGCGTACTCGCTAGAATCTACCCCGTAATAGGCAGCGCCAGGTCGGATTTGCGCGAGCACCCCGCGCCAGTGCCCCTCGCCTGCCCCTACGTCGAGGACACGCCGCACCGGACGCTCCAGAAGATATTCCGCTGCCGCCACGATGAAGCGCAGCTGGCGCAGCATGTCCGTGCGAGACTTGACCCGAAAACGCGGGTCGCGATACCACTTGTCGAAGTAGGCCTTGTCGTATCGCGTCCGCTGGGACGGCATTGCGGAATCAATGTCGGCGCCCTGAACGTACGAGCGCACAGCAAGTGGAGAGGCGCGGGCCGGAATCGAACCGGCGAATGGGAGTTTTGCAGACTCCTGCCTTACCACTTGGCTACCGCGCCAGGCACTCACAAACTATCCGCCCCGCGACTCCCTCTCAAGTCCGCAGAACACACCTGCTACCCAACTCGGCACCGTCGCATACCCCCCTACTAGCCTCCGACGGCACATAAGCTACACCACGAAGCGTTCCGCAGTTCGCGCACGTCCGCCAGAACCTAACGTGACCAGCGAGCTCGAGTCCCGCGTACGTCTACGTGCGCGAACGGGCCACTCGGCCCCATGGCCGCGTACGTTCCTAAACCACCCACGAGCTCCGGATAGCGACGCTCCACCCGGAGTACGGCGTCGATCACCGGACGCATGTCCTCGAGATCGACTCGACCGTTGCGATCGAGGTCGTCCATCCTCCCATCGCCGTCGAAATCAACGACGATATCAGCCGCATCACCGTACTGATGACGACTAGCCCGCGCAGCTCCTTCCGACACGTAATAGTCGTTGTAGTACGGTGCCCTGAAGCCCGACAGCACCACCATCCCCCGAGCGACCACACTCGTATCCGCCCCTAGCTCTCGCAGTACCAACTCCAGCTTGTCCACCAAGCGCGGATCAAGCAACAAGTACTTTGGCCAAACCGCCTGTCCATCCTTCATCAGGAAATCACCGAGCCTGAAATGCTCGGAGACCGCTAGCTGCGCATTGGCAGGTGTGACTTCCACGAAGCCATCGGGGTTGAAATAGCCGCGACCCACGAGCCAGCGCTCCGCCGGCCAGCGGCCCAGCCTGTAGCCGTTCAGGTACTCGCCTCTCTTGTGCCCGAAGGGACGCAGCATTACCAGACTGAAAACGCTCCCGTCGTGCTCGAGCTGTAGCACCCCAGGCCTACGTAGCGCTGACTCGCCGAACGCATCCAGAAACCCCGGAAGCGCAGCCGCTTGCACAGGCGTCAGTGTGGCGAAGCGCAGAGCACCGCTACGACCGAGCAGCGTGTCCGGAAGCACCAGAGCTAGATCGCGTGCAGTGGACGTCCGATAGGGTGGGTCCGGCTCGGGACCCAACCCCGCTGCGAGAACACCGGAACTCCCTCCATCCGTCACCAACGCCTTCACAGCCGAGTAGGTCCAGGCGAGAGCCACGACGAGGCCCAAAGCCGTCGCGGCGAACACCAACTTCCGGCCTAACGAGGCTAACCAGACGCCGCTACTACCAGGCAATGGCGTATGCCTCGCGCCGGAAATCAGCGCCCGCCAGCTTAGCACCGGCTCGAGTGACTACGATCATCTGGGCGCCCCCGAATTCGGCTCCCGGCTCCTGCACCGAGACCGCATGGCCGCGTTGCGCCAGCCCCGACCGCACCTCGACAGCGATGCCCGGCTCGAGGCCCAGTCGGCTCACACCGAACACGCGCCAACGCGCGGCCTCCACCGCCTGCTGAGGTGTCATGCCAAATCTCCACACGTTGTTCAAGATTTGGACTAGCGTCTGCGGCTGCCCGTCCCCACCAGGAGACCCGAACACGGCAGCTAGCGACCCGTCGGCCTCCAGCGCCATCGCTGGGCTCAGAGTGTGGAAGGGACGCTTACCGGGCGCAATCACGTTGGGATGATCGGGCTCCAACGAAAACAGAGCGCCTCGGTTGTGGAGTACGATCCCCGTGCCGGGCAACATGACTCCACTCCCGAACGAAGCATACAAGCTCTGGATCATGGACACGGCGTTCCCGTGTTTGTCCACTACGCACAGGTACACCGTGTCACCGTTCCCGTCTCGCTCTGAACCGCCTTCTCTAACGGGCCGTGCAACCGTGTCCAGCCGAATGCGAGCCGCAAGCGACCGAGCATGATCCAGCGATAGGAGCCTAGCCACAGGCACTTCGCTGAATTCCGGATCGGCCAGATAACGATCCCGGTCGGCATAGGCCTGCTTGGCAGCTTCCGCAAGGACATGAACATAGTCTGCGGAGTTGTGCGCCTTACCATCCAGACCGTACGCCTCGACTATGTTGAGAATTTGGAGGAATGTCATACCCTGCGAATTCGGCGGAAACGCCAACACTCGCTTCCCCATGTAGTGGGTCTCCAGTGGCTCCTGCCAAGTGGAGCGATGCTGCACCAGATCGTTGTACGTAACCAACCCGCCTTGGCGCTCCATGAAATCAGCTAGCCGGCGCGCCAGCTCCCCCCGGTAGAGCGCCGACGCCCCATGCTGGGCAATAGCACGGAGGGTCGAACCGAGTTCGGACTGTACTAGCAGCGAGCCCACCTCTGGCACCTTACCACCCGGCATGAACACGCGCGCCAACACCGTGTCTCGCACTACCTTGTTCCGCTCGGCCTCGATGTCAGCCGCTAGTCGCGCCGACACGGGGAAACCCTTCTCGGCATACTCTATCGCCGGTGCCAGCGCCTGAGCGAGCGAAATGGAGCCAAAACGCCGCAGCGCGTCCTCCCACGCAGCTACCGCGCCCGGTACCGACACCGACAGGATCCCAGTTCCGGGAACGTCCTTCAAACCACGACCACGAAAGAAAGCCAGTGTCGCACGCGAGCCAGCCCTTCCGGATCCATTGAGAGCGTAAACGCGGCCCGTAGCAGCCTCGCGTATCAACAAGAAGGCGTCGCCACCGACACCGTTCATGTGCGGTCTGACGACTGCGAGAACCGCAGCCATCGTGATCGCGGCGTCCACGGCGTTACCCCCTTCCCTCAACACCCAAGCGCCAGCGGCTGATGCCAAAACGTGGTCCGAAACCACCGCAGCCTCGCGGCCCATCACATCCGGTCGCAACCACCGCTGCGCCTGCACCGGCACCGCATGCGCCAGCCACGCTGCACCCAGGACATGAAGCCAACAGACTCGCTCGAAAATCACCTGACCTCCCCCGGTGAGGGTTGACGGGTCACTGTAGCACAACCGCAGCGCTTCATCCAGTCCGGTATACCAGCGCTAGCCGACCCGATGAACCCGACGGCGCGTGCCGGTGCGCCCAGAGGCCTCCGTTCGCAGGCAACTTCTTGATTTTTAAAGAGTTGCGGCGACGTCCCAAGGTTGCGCCCAGCAGATCGAGGTCTGAGGTGTTACCCACGAACCGCATGGAGCAGCGTCGCACAAAATGTGCATCGAACGCTTTACGGTGTTGCGCATTTTGCAAAAAACTGCGTTATTTCCGCATCTCACTAGGCCAGTTGCTGCATTTTGTGCACAAAATCTCGAACACGACGAAGAACGGAGGTCCCCGCACAATGGCACCGCCCACCCAGACACCGCGAAAGACAGTGTTGCAAGCAATAGCCAACCGTACCGCCAAAACACCGGCTGGCGTCAACGGCAACGGAACTGGCCCAGCAACGGCACCGCCGGTATCCGAATACTTCGGAATCAACACGTTCGGCGCCAAACAGATGCGAGCCAAGCTCCCGAAAGAGGTCTACGAGAAGCTCGTTAGCGCCATTCGACACGGTAAAAAGCTGGACCTGGACATCGCACCCGCGGTGGCTCAGGCAATCAAGGAGTGGGCGATCAGCCGGGGAGCTACGCATTTCACGCACTGGTTCCTGCCGATGACGGGCCTTACGGCGGAGAAGCACGATGCCTTCCTCACGTTCGACGAGAACCGGCATCCGATAGAGCAGTTTTCGGCCGCCCAGCTGATCCAGAGCGAACCGGATGCGTCGTCTTTCCCCTCGGGCGGGCTGCGTGCCACTTGGGAAGCGCGTGGCTACACGGCGTGGAACCCAGCGAGCCCCGTTTTCATCTTCGAGTCCGGTTCGGTCAAGACGCTCTGCATCCCCTCGGTCTTCATTGGCTACAACGGGGAAGCTCTGGACGAGATGACGCCCCTGCTGCGCAGCTCCGACGTCCTCTCGGCCAAGGCGATCGAGCTCCTGGAACTCCTCGGAGACCGAGGCGTGCACCGCGTCTACACCACGCTCGGCCCGGAACAAGAGTACTTCCTCATAGACCGGCAGCACTTCGCGTTGCGCCCCGACCTCGTCATGGCACAACGTACTTTGGTCGGTGCACCTCCGCCACGCGGCCAGCAACTCGAGGACCACTACTTCGGAGGAATACCGGAGCGCATCCACGCCTGCATAGCCGAGGCCGAATACGAACTCTACAAGTTGGGCGTGCCGATAGTTACAAGGCACAACGAGGTCGCCCCATCCCAGTTCGAGATGGCACCCCACTTCGAGGAAACCGACCTCGGCGTGGACCACAACCAGCTGGTCATGTCTGTACTGCGGCGTGTGGCTTTACGCCACGGCCTACAGGTGCTCCTGCACGAAAAACCTTTCGCCGGGATCAATGGCTCCGGCAAGCACTGCAACTGGTCGATGGCTATAGCCGCAGAAAACGAGCTGGACGGCCTGAATCTGCTGAAACCAGGACGCACTCCTCACCAAAACGTGCGTTTCCTCGTTTTCCTCGCTGCAGTGCTCAAAGCGGTGCACGACCACGCAGGACTGCTGCGAGCCGGTGTAGCCACTTCCGGAAACGAACACCGTTTGGGTGCCAACGAAGCTCCGCCGGCCATCATCTCGGTCTTCATGGGCGACATGCTCACGAGACTCATAGACGACATCGTCGCCGGCAAGGAAGCATCCGCCGGCGCCGAGCAGCAGCTCATCAGGCTAGGTGTGGCCAAGCTTCCTGAAATCGAAAAGGACAATACCGATCGCAACCGTACTTCGCCTTTTGCCTTTACTGGCGCCAAGTTCGAGTTTCGCGCCGTGGGCTCCAGCCAGTGCATCGCGTGGCCCATCACACTCCTCCACGCAGCCGTGGCCGGGGCCATCGACGAGATCACGAAGGAAATCCGCTCGGAGCTGGAGCACACGCCTAACGTGGACGACGCGGTAATGAAGGTGGTACGTAAGGTGTTCCGAGAAACGGCGCCGATCCGCTTCGAGGGCAACAATTACTCGAAAGAATGGGTCGAAGAAGCCGAGCGGCGTGGGCTTCCCAACTTGCGCCGTGCGCCGGAGGCGCTGGAACAGCTGATCACCCCCCGGTCCCGCCAGCTCCTGGTAGGGCTGGGGATCCTGACCGATGCGGAGCTGCAGTCGCGCTACCACGTGCGGATGGAGCGCTACGTCAAGGACATGTTGATAGAGCTGAACACGCTCAAGGAAATGGTGGACACCCTGATCCTCCCGGCTGCGTACGCCTACTATGGTTCGCTGGCTGGCGCAGCTGCCGAGGCGAAGCTAGCAGGGATAGAGGAGATACCGCAGGTGGCGCGTGCTAACGAAGTGGGGCGGCTAGCCAAGCAGTTGGAGGTGAGGCGGGACGCAATGGTCAGGATTATCGAGAAGGCAGAAGCGGCCCACGACGACCCACCTCGCGCCGCGCATTTGCTCACGAACGAAGGAGCCGAAGCCATGGCCGCTGTTCGTGAAACGTGCGATGCGCTCGAACTGCTCGTGGCTGACGACCTGTGGCCCCTCCCCAAGTACCGGGAAATGCTGTTTCCTGTCTGACACCGTCGAATTAGGGATTGGCGCTATCCACGGCTGGCTGGAGCGCTCTCAAGGCGCGCTCCAGCCAGCTCTTTGTTCCTCATTCCACCAGAACGTGGTGTAGAACCTCGGCCGTCACGTTACCGCCGCAGACCACTATGGCTACTCGCCCCCCGCGTAGCTCGTTCGCAGCGCGCCAAAGCGCTGCCACGGCAACCCCTGCGGCCCCCTCCCCCACGATCCGCTCCCGTAAGAGTAGGTGTCGCATCCCGGCAGCGATTTCGTGCTCGGGAACCTCGATCCAAGTATCCACGAGCTGTCGGCAAAGCGAGAACGTTATGGCACCAGGCTCGATGCCACCGGCTGTGGCGTCGGATAGAGTAGGCAGAGAGTGCATCTCGACTACTCTCCCAGCCCTGACGCTGGCCGCCATAACAGGAGAGTTGGCGGGTACTGCGCCGACGACGTGGATAGCCGGCCAACGCTCTCGCAGCGCGGCCGCAACGCCGCTCACCAGACCACCACCCCCCACCGCTACTACGACAGCGTCGAGGTCACTGACCTGACGGCAGATCTCTGAACCTACCGTACCTTGACCCGCTACCACCGCCACGTCGTTGTACGGCGACACGTACTTCGAACCGCGGCGTGACGCTTCCGCTCGCGCTGCTAGCTCGGCTTCGAGTCCGTCCGATCCGTACTCCACGACCTCCGCGCCGTGGTCGCGCATGGCCTGAAGCTTCACGCTCGACACGCCGCGGGGCACGTAGACACGCACCGGGACGCCGAGCAGAGCGCCTGCCCGCGCTACTGCGATACCGTGATTGCCAGAGGAAGCAGCTACTACGCCCATCTGCCGCTCGCTCTCCGGCAGCGTGAGCAGCGCGTTCAATGCACCACGCAACTTGAACGAACCAGTGAATTGGAGCGATTCCAGTTTGAGCCAAACCGCCATCCCCGCGTCCGACAGAGATTCGGACAGAAGTAGCGGAGTACAGCGCACGTAAGGCGCTAGCGTCTCCGCCGCCCGGGCTATAGCGCTAGGCAGCCCGGTCAGTATTTCAGCAGGTAGTTCTCCAGCTCCCACTCGGTAACCTGCGTGATGTACTCTCGCCACTCCTCGCGCTTAGCCTTGAGGAAGTGCTGAGCTATGTGCTCGCCAAGCGCACCCAGGATGACTTCGTCCCTTTCGAGTTCGTCGCACGCCTCGTTTAGGTCGTGCGGCAGATCGTCGATCCGAAGTCTACGCTTCTCTCGATAAGAGAGCTCGAAAATGTTTCTGTCGACCGGCTCGCGGTAATCTGCCTTCGTTTCGATGCCGTCGAGCCCAGCAGCCAGCATGACTGCTAACGCGAGGTAAGGGTTGGCAGACGGGTCCGGCATGCGAAGCTCGATGCGCGTTCCCAAGCCCCGGCGTTCGGGGACGCGGATCAGTGGCGAACGGTTGCGCATCGACCACGCTACGTTGACCGGTGCCTCGTAGCCAGGGACCAGACGCTTGTAGGAATTGACCAGCGGATTGGTAATCGCGCAGAAACCGCGAGCATGCTTCAGGAGGCCGCCGATGTAGTGCAGCGCGATGTCGCTCAGTTCCCACTGGGCTTCTGGATCCCAAAACGCGTTCTTACCGTCCCTGAAGAGAGACTGGTGCGTGTGCATTCCCGAGCCATTCTGGCCGAAAATAGGCTTGGGCATGAACGAGGCTATCAACCCGAACTGTTGCGCGACGTATTTCACCACGAAGCGGAAAGTGGCGATGTTGTCGGCCGTCGTGAGCGCATCGGCATAGCGAAAGTCTATCTCGTGCTGCCCGTGAGCCACTTCGTGGTGAGCGGCTTCCACCTCGAAGCCCATCTGCTCTAACGCAGCCACGATCGCCCGCCGCGCGTCCTCGCCCAAGTCCGCCGGTGCCAGATCGAAGTACCCGCCGACGTCGTGGGTCACCGTCGCTGGCTCCCCGCTCGCCCCCGGCTTGAACATGAAGAACTCCGCCTCCATCCCCGCGTTCATCGTGAAACCCAAACGGGCAGCGTGCTCGATCTGGCGCTTCAGGACTCCGCGCGGGTCGCCCTCGAAGGGTGAACCATCCGGCCGGTTGACGTCGCAGATAACGCGAGCCACGCGATTGGAGGGATCCCCCCACGGAAAGATCCGAAAAGTGGCTAAATCAGGAGCTAGCAGCATGTCCGACTCCTCGATGCGAACGAAACCCTCGATCGACGATCCGTCGAACATGATGTCGCCGCGCAATGCCTTCTCGAACTGCGAGCTCGGCACCTCGACGTTCTTGTTCACTCCGAGGATGTCCGTGAACTGTAGCCGTAGAAAGCGCACATTCTCCCGGGCGGCGAGCTCCAGGATGTCTTTCACAGTCGCTCCCGAGAGGTCCCGTGGATTGAGCACTGCTCCCTCATCTCCCTTGCTGACGCGGTTGGCGCCCGAAAGCTTACCCGCACCACGAGGCATCCTCAACTGTCGGCAGCCTGTGTTCTTCCGAAACTGGTGGCTATCTTGTGCAGCAACCGTTTTCCTCTGTCTCTCGAGTCGCCACGTGTCTGCCGAGTCCGCGATTCCATGCCCTTCCTGCGGTACCCCGTCGCTAGGTCGCTTCTGCACAGAATGCGGCGCTGCCGTGCGCGGTGGGACCTGCAGCGCGTGCCGTACTATTCTGGCCCCAGGAGCGCGCTTCTGCCATCGATGCGGCACCCCGGCTGGCGCGACTTCTAGCGCAGGCCCTGCACTCGGTGTGCGGGCGTCCCCTCAGCCAGCAACGCGTTCCCCCCTCCTTCTCTGGGGACTGGGCCTCGCCGTACTCACAGTGCTGGTCATTCTGGCCGCTCAGCGAGCCAGCGGACCTGTGGCTTCGGCGGGCGGCGTCAATGCACCGCGCAGCATGCCGACAGCTGGGGACATTTCCAGCATGTCCCCCCGAGAGCGCGCCGGCCGTCTTTTCGACCGAATCATGCGCCTGAGCAGCGAAGGCAAGACCGACAGCGTGCAGTTCTTCGCTCCCATGGCACTCGCCGCTTTCGAAAGCCTGGGGGAACTGGACAGCGACCTTCGCTTCGATCTGGGGCGAATAGCCGAGGTAAGCGGGAACTTGGAGCTAGCCGCAGCACAAGCCGACTCCATATTGATGGCCGCTCCCGATCACCTTCTGGGACTAGTATTGGCGGCACGCATTGCCAAGAGCCGCGGTGACGAAGCGCGCTATCGAGCATTGACCCAACGGCTCTTGGCGGTGCAGGAGCGGGAACTCGCACGCGACCTCCCTGAGTACACCATGCACCGTGCCGAGATCGATCTAGCGCTGCAGCAAGCGCGGAGTGCACGCTAACGCCCTCTGAAATCATGCGACGCACGATCCGAGTGACTCACAGCCCGGACTCCGATGACGCGTTCATGTTCTACGCGTTGGCCAACGGGCGCATAGACACTGGCGAGTTAGACTACGTCCACGAGTTGCAGGACATCGAAACCTTGAATCAGCGAGCGCTGCGGGGCGAACTCGAAGTGAGCGCGCTGTCCATCCACGCCTACGCCTACGTCGCCGATCGCTACGCGCTTCTTGCTCACGGCGCCTCCATGGGCGACGGCTACGGACCACGGCTAGTTTCTGGTAGGCCCGTCGAGGTCAGTGAGCTAGCAGGACGAGCCATAGCTGTCCCTGGGCTCCTTACCACCGCCTACCTTGCGCTGCGCCTCCTCCTCCCTGACTTCGAGCCGGTTCCAGTGCCCTTCGATCGCATCGAGGAAGACGTAGCGAGCGGCAGATTTGAGGCCGGACTACTCATCCACGAAGGCCAACTGACCTACCATCAGCACGGCCTCCATCTCGTGGCCGACCTCGGGCAGTGGTGGAAAGCTACCACCGGCCTTCCACTTCCTCTCGGCGGCAACGTGGTGCGCCGTGACCTAGGTGAGGACATCATCACGACAATAGCAGAGCATCTTCGAGCCAGTATCGCCTTTGCCTTGGACCATCCCGACGAAGCGCTAGCGCATGCTAGGCGCTATTCCAGGGGACTGGGTATCCAGGATACGCGAATGTTCGTGAGCATGTACGTCAACGACTACACCCTGGACTACGGTCCAGACGGCAGACGCGCAGTTCGAGAGCTATTGCAGCGCGCTTCGGACGCCGGGCTACTCCCGGAAATGCCGACAATCGAGTTCGTCGGCTAGCGGTGAACCACCGACTTAGAGGCCAGAAAAAGGTTCCTCGAGAGCAGCGCGGTGTTACCTCGACACAGCGGTGATTGTCGTGCGTGCAGACCTGCTCGAGTCCGTGATAACGAGTCCGTGATAACATAGATGCCCCTGCAGCACTTCCCACCGGATGCAGATCAGGGTGACCCGGAGGACGGGTTACCCGCAGCGCCGTCATGCGACCGAGGAGACCACCACGACCACCTCGGGGATCGCGGGACAGATCTGCTAGGAACGCTGAACATACTGCGTTCGGCCGCTGGCTCACGCTCCCTCGAGGAGTGCGCTCGACGCTTGGTGAGCGCGTTCGTAGCAAGCACGGGGATTCCAGACGTAGCCCTGGTACTGGCCCAGAGGCGTGGCAAGCCGTTAGTCGTCGCCACAGGCGCACTAGCTGCTACAGAACCATCGGTGCTACTGGAGGGAGCCACGAGCGAAGGAGATCCCGCGTTAGGGCCGCTGCAGGGACCGCCCTCTAGCGACGACAGCCTAGTGGTCAGGGCCGCTATCGGCAGCCCAGAAAATGGCGGGGTGATCGCTGCCATGCTTCCGAAAAACGGGCAAGAGAGCTTGGACGCGGTGATCAGGGAATACGCTGAGTTGCTGTCCATCGCTCTCGACTACGGCGTTACCAAACTTCGGCAGCGGCGCCTAGCGAAGCGAATACGCCTGCACCGTCAGGGGCTCGAGCGCAGGCACAAGTTGGCTACGCTCGGAGAACTGGTCGCAGCCGTCGCACATGAAGTCAGCAATCCGTTGTCAGGGATCATCGCATTTGCCGAACTGCTCCTGGACGACGATCTTGCTCCGGAACAGCGCGAAGCGGTGGAACTGATCCGCCACGAAGCCGATCGCGCGCACAGGGTCTTGCGCGACGTGCTCGCCTTTGCGCGTGCGCCCGAGCCAGCTTCTGCAGCCGCGGATGTCAACGAGGTAGTGCAGCGCGTAGCTCGGTTGCGGGCGTTGCATCAGAGGCGAGCGGGAGTTGCCTTGGACATGGACTTGGACCCTGCCAGTCCCGTAGCATCGTGCGCACCAGAGAAGCTCGAGCAGGTCATTCTCAATCTGGTGATCAACGCAGAGCAGGCCTTGCAGAATGCTGCAGTACGTCGCGTGGCAGTGCAAACCCGCTCTCTCGCGGGCGCCGTCGAGATCATGGTAGCCGACACTGGTCGTGGCATCGAGACCTGGGCCCAGAAGCGTATCTTCGATCCCTTTTTCAGCACCAAGGGCGCAGGTGAGGGTACTGGCCTAGGCCTGACGATAGCGCGCCGAATCGTGCTGGGAGCCGGCGGGACGATGCGCGTAAGCTCGCAACCCAACGAGGGGGCGGTGTTCACGGTTACGCTGCCCCTGTACACTGTTGCATCCTCGGTAGCTCGAGCCGTTGCTGGCGAGGAGCGTGCTTGACTGTTGTTCTGTCGGCGGGAGCCGCTTGACGTAAGGCAAGCAACGTTGTATCAGGAAGGCGCAATTGCGAAGCAGCCTGCCGTCGAAATGCCAGGTCGATTCGCGGAATCCGGATGCACCGGTAGCGCATGGCGACCTCGGATCGATGGCAGCGGCGAAACGGTCACCCCGAAGGAGGACGGTATGGTGCGTGACGAGGAGTGGGACAACAGACTGGGGTTTTCCGACGATGACGAGATGGACGACCTCGGTTATGGCTCTTCGTTCAACGACGAGGACGAGGACGAAGAGGGATGGGGCGTAACCAAGGGCAGTAGCGGCCTCTGGGACGAACCTGAAGAAGCTTCTCTCGAAGACGAGGAATTGGAGGAAGAGTTGGGGGAGGAATTGGAAGAGGAGCTTCCGCTGGAGGAAGAGGTGGAGGAAGAGCACGTTTTCGGCACACCGCCCCCTGTTCCCAAGGCTCGCCCGGCGAAACCGGCGGCGTCCCCGAGTGTCCCACCTGCGCCCGCCGCAGTCGAGAAGGCCAAGCCGGCTGGGGCTCCGAAGAAGGCCGGTGGGGCGAAGGCGAAGAAGGCGGCCAAGCCTGCAAAGGCAGCGGCCAAAACCTCACGGGTAGCCAAGAAGGCGACCGCAAAGAAGGCGACCGCAAAGAAAAAGGCAGCCCCGAAGAAGAAGGCGCTCAAGAAGGGGACACCTAGGAAAGCAGCTCAGAAAAAGAAGGCTGCCGCGAAGGTTGCCCCGCGCAAACAGGCTAGAGCTCTAAAGAAGGCAGCACGCGCCCGCCGGAAGCGCTAGGTAACCGCGTGCAGGCGCAATGGCCGGCACCCTAGCCCGGGGGGCCGGCCGCTCTAGCCTTGGTGCTAGCCAAGCCACCGGGTTCAACGGTAATGTTGCCCCATGGCTGAATCACCGCTGTCATTGCTCCGCGCCCACGCGCGCCACGCACCGTGGAATGCACGCGGTCTGGCAGCTCACGTGGGTGCCTTGGTCGACTCGGCTGGCCTCCGTCCCACCAACACGTCGGCCAGAGCTACCCCTACTGCGCGTGCGGTACGCTTCTATGTCGCTAGCGGTCTCATGGACCGTCCGGAGGGGACCGGAACCGCCGCTACCTACAACTACCGTCACTTCGTCCAGCTCTTGGCCATCAAGCTCCGGCAGCGCGACGGACTTACCCTCGAGGCGATCAAGCGTGAACTGCAGGAAGTGACGGGAGATGCGCTCGAGCGCCGTGTAGCGCAGGCACTAGCACCGATTCTCCAGACGAGCATCGCAACGAATGCGGCCCGCGATGGTGAGGAGGCTGCCATCTGGCGTCGTATCCCAGTGGCTGACGGCGTGGAATTGCACGTGCGCGACGATTCCCCGGCCGCGAACGAGGACGTGGTCGTCGCCATGCGGGAAGCAGTGCGCACGGCGCTCGGGCGTTCCGAGGTGCGATGACCGCCATCCATCTCACGGGGCCGAGCGGTCTGGAAGGCAGCCACGTGGTTGTCGCAGGGGCGGGCCGCAAGGGTCAAGTGGGTGAAGTCGTGGCGGCGGAGTTAGCTGCCCGTGGCGCAACTCTCATCCTCGTGGATCGCAACGAGGCAGTGGCCGAGGAGCGCGCCAACGAATTGGCCGCCCGCGGCTTCAGCGCGCACCCACTGGGCTGCGACCTCGCTGACGAGACGGCGGTAGCTGCTCTGGCACGAAGCGTCGAGGGCCTGGCACCGCAAGGAATAGTTGGCCTCGTGCACACCGCGGGAGGTTTTAGCCCTGGAGCCCCCGTGGCTGATCTGGCGTCCGAAGTCTGGCGACACCTCTTCGAAATCAACCTCACGACTGCTTTTTTCACCACGCGCGCCCTTCTCCCGTCGCTGCGGCGTGCTCGCGGGAGCATCGTGTACTTTTCGGCAGCGGTGGCGTTGCCTGGCGCACGGGTGGCTAACCTTGCCGCCTATGCTGGCGCCAAGAGCGCCCTCGTCACCCTCATGCGTGCAGTGGCGGCCGAAGAGCGCAGCAACGGTGTTCGTGCCAATGCCCTCGCACCGACTAGCATTCGTACGGCAGCCAACTTGACTTCCATGGGCCCGAACGAACGCTACGTGGAGAGGGAAGCCGTAGCCCGCTGGGTTGCTTGGCTGTGCTCGCCTCTGTCGGAGCCTGTCACTGGACAGGTGATCCGGCTCGACTGAGGTTGTGCCACGTGGACGGAAGGGCTCCGCTCACCTTACCGGCCGACGCTGCTAGCCTGCAGGACGTACCCCACCCTAGCCGCCATACTGCCAAACTGGTCCCTTTGGACAGGTCGCTGGAAGCGCTGCCGCTCTTCCGGCTAAGTGATTCGCCTGACGACGGCGCTGTTTCGTTCACCGACCCGTCTGGTGGGCGTTGGCGTGTAATACCGCCGCCTGGACAGCGCCTTCCGGGCACGTTCGACCAAGACGTTTACGTCGAACTCTGCCGCCGTTACCATGAGGCAGGAAGCCCGCCCGATGGAGCGGTTACGTTCACGCTCCACGCATTTCTCCATTCTATCGGACGGCGCGCCGATGGTCGTACGTACGAGCAGCTGCGCAATGCGCTCGCGCGCTTGGAGAAGATCATGCTCGAGTCCCAGGGCGCGTACTGGAGCGCTGCTAGGGGCATGGCGCTCGACAGCAGCTTCCCTGTGCTACTAGCGACCTCGGTGCGCCGCCGCCGCGTCGCGGAACGGGACCAGTTGTCACTGTTCCCCACCCTTACGTCACCCGAGCCCGGAGAAGCCAGAGTGGTGCTCGCCCCAGCCATCCGGTCGAACATCGCCAGCGGTCACGTATCGGTGCTCACATCTGTCACCTACTTCGGCCTCGCCTCGCCCGTGGCTCGGCGGCTCTACCGCCTTCTTTCGGCACTGCGACCGCCCGAACGATCGTGGCATATCGAGCTAGAACAGTTGGCCGAGCGCCTACCTCTAGCACAGCGCTTCCCGTCCCACCTGAGCCGCGTTCTCGAGCCGGCCCACGAAATGCTCACTGCCGCTGGCGTTGTGGAAAGAGCCTCGATCCGCCAACGCGGTCGGCAATGGGTTGCCGAGTACCTGTTCCCCGAAAAGGTGCAGATGTAGCCTCGAGCGAGTGGGGAGCGAACGAGCCTACTGCTGCGTAACCATCGTGCCCGCCCCCCGTCTAAATGGAACATGGCGGTCAGCCGTTCGTAGATATCACCCTTCGTAGATATTACGATTAGTCGATACGGAAATTTCCCGGGTGCTCAAATGCCAAAACTTCGCAAAGCGCCACTGATAGGCCTTTTGGCTGTGCCGCTCGTCGCCGGCGCGTTCGTGCTTCAGGATCAAGCAGTCCGCGAAAGCGGCAGGCTTTTCGGCCAGGTGCTGGAGCTGGTCGCCAACCGATACGTGGATTCGATCTCCTCAGCGCAACTGTACGAAAAGGCCGCCCGCGGACTGGTGGAACAGCTCCAGGATCCGTACTCGGAGCTCATGTCGCCGAAGGAGCTCAAGCAGTTCAACACGAACACTGCAGGACGTTACGGCGGGCTCGGCATGCGGATCGAGGAACAGCCCGGGAAGGGGGTGACCGTAGTAACCGTGTTTCCTAATACCCCTGCCGAAGCGGCTGGCATCCGTGAGGGCGACATCATCGTGGCGATAGAATCGCTCTCCACGCGCGGCTGGCCCTCGCGCCGGGTAGCCGATTCGCTAACCGGCGAGCCTGGCACCAAGGTCACGGTAACGTTCCAGCGGCCCGGAGTTGCGGAGCCAATACGGGCTACGTTTACGCGCGCCCTCATCCGTGTCCCGGCGATACCCTATGCCATGATGCTGGATGGAAACGTGGGTTACATCCCGCTCCAGGGCTTCAACGAGACTTCGACAGCTGAATTGGAGCGGGCTGTGCGTAACCTGCTCGACCAAGGCGCTAGAGGCCTGATACTCGACTTGCGCGGCAATCCAGGAGGCTTCCTGGATCAGGCGCTTTCTATAAGCAATCTGTTTTTGCGAGAGGGGTTGGAGATCGCCAGCGTGCGCGGGCGAAATACCGAACCCCAGGTCTACTACACTCGCCAGAAGCCGATAGCGCCCACGATACCGCTCGTCGTTCTCACCAATCAGGGGTCAGCGTCTGCCTCGGAGATCGTCGCAGGTGCCTTGCAAGATCACGACCGCGCCTTGATCGTGGGCACGACTACTTTCGGCAAGGGTTTGGTCCAGCAGCTCTTTCCACTGGAAGGCGGCTACGCACTCAAGATTACAACTGCCAAGTGGTTCACGCCCAGCGGTCGGTCGATTCAGAAGGAACGGCGGCTCAACGAGGACGGCCTCTTTGTCGAGGTCCATCCGGATTCGGAGGAGAGCGACTCGGCACGACGAGCCCGTCCAGTTTTCCGGTCCGACGCTGGTCGGCCCGTCTACGGCGGTGGGGCCATAACTCCGGACCTAGTGGTGCTCCCCGATACTCTTACAACCGCTGAACAAGAGTTCCGCAAGGCAACGGCCTCGAAGTCGCAGGACATTTACGTCACGCTCTATGACTACGCCTACGAGCTCAAGTCGACAGTTAAGCCTGACTTCGTGGTGCGACCCGAATGGAGGGAGGAGCTCTACCGCAGGCTGCAAAAGAAAGGCGTCGAAATTGACCGTAAGCTCTACGACGGTGCGGCCAGGCTGATAGATCGGGAGCTGGAGTTGAGGATCGCCCGCCTCGCGTTCGGCGATACCGCCGAGCGGCGGCGGAGCCTCCCCGACGACGCCCAGCTCCGCAAGGCGCTGGAGCTACTGCGACAGGGGAAGACCCAGCAAGAGCTTTTCGCCCTCGTGGCAGCAGCTGGTCGCCAGGATCGATGAGCGGCGTGCGCTTGGCATTGTCGGCTGCCCTGCTGTGGCTGGGCCCGCAGAGCAGCTATGCTCAGGCCGTCGCCGTCCAGGGCGAGCCCGGTGAGACGCGGCTCCAGAACATCCGGCAGCTCACGTTCGGGGGCGAGAACGCGGAAGCGTATTTCAGCTACGACGGGCAGTGGATCACCTTTCAGTCTACACGCGATGGTTATCCGTGCGACCAGCAGTTCATCATGCGTGTGGACGGAACCGGTTTGCGACGGATTTCGACTGGCACAGGGAAGACTACGTGTGGTTGGTTCTTTCCCGACGGTCAGCGCATCCTTTTTGCTTCTTCTCACGCCATCCAGAACGCCTGTCCGCCCCGACCGGACCCGTCGCGTGGTTATGTCTGGGGATTGGATCCCTTCGATCTGTACACGGTCGCAATCGACGGCAGCGATCTTCGGCGCCTCACGAATTACGGTGTGTATACAGCAGAGGCGATTATTTCGCCGGACGGCAAGAAGGTCGTCTTCACTTCGCTCAAGGACGGCGATCTCGACATCTATACCATGAATGTGGACGGGTCCGGTCTGCGGCGCTTGACTACCACACCGGGTTACGACGGCGGGCCATGGTGGTCCCCGGACGGTACCAAGATCGTATATCGCGCCTGGCACCCGACCGATTCCGCCGAGCTGGCGGACTACAGTGCGCTTCTCGAGCAGCGCCAAGTGCGGCCCAGTAGGATGGAACTTTGGGTTATGAACGCGGACGGCAGCGAGCAGAGGCAGATCACTCGCCTTGGGGGTGCTAATTTCGGTCCGTCGTGGACTCCGGACGGACGTATCGTTTTCTCGTCGAACTTCAAGAACCCGCGCAGTCGCAACTTCGACCTCTACGTCGTGAATTTGGACGGTAGCGGACTAGAGCAGATAACGACCCATCCGGAGTTCGACGGCTTCCCGATGTTCAGCCGAGATGGGAAGCACCTTGTATGGGCATCCAACCGCGGTGCCAAGACCGGCGGCGAAACCAATATTTTCATAGCGGACTGGAAGCCTTGAGGGAGCGCCTATCGAGGCCCTCTTTCGCGCCGCACCGTTTTAGCCATACAATCAGGGCCGAACCCGCCGGGAGCTGAGTATGTCGCTGGTCGCCTTGGTCTTACTGGCTGTCGGGGCGCTGCTACTAGTGAAATCGGTCAAGATCGTTGGGCAAGCCGAGGTGATGGTGGTCGAGAGACTGGGGCGGTTTCACCGTGTAGCGCGATCGGGTCTCAACTTCATCATTCCGTTGATCGAGCGCCCGCGGCCGCTCGATGTGCGCTACGTGCAGACGGACGTTACCGGCGTGCGAAAGGTCATTGCCGGATCTACTCCACGCATCGACCTTCGCGAACAGGTTCTCAACTTCCCCAGCCAGCCGGTCATCACGAAAGACAACGTCACCATAGACATCGACGCGGTTCTCTATTACCGGATCGCCGACCCTCAAAAGGCGACCTACGCGGTCCAGAACCTTCCCTATGCGCTGGAGACCCTTACTCGCACCACTTTGCGAAATATCGTAGGAGAAATGGAGCTGGACGCTACGTTGGCTAGCCGCGAACTCATCAACAAGCGTATGAGGGAAGTGATCGAGGAGGCGTCCATCGGGTGGGGCGTGGACGTGACGCGGGTGGAGCTACAGGCTATCGAGCCCCCGAAGGACATCCAGCAGGCCATGGAGTTGCAGATGCGTGCCGAGCGTGAGCGCCGCGCGGCCGTCACCCAGGCGGAGGCTACCAAGCGAGCGGCGATCTTGGAGGCAGAGGGTATAAGGGAGGCGCAGATCCGCAAGGCCGAAGGCGAGCGCGAGGCTGCGATACTGCGCGCCCAGGGCCAGGCCGAGGCGCGGTTGGCACTCGCCCAGGCCGAAGCCGAGGCGCTGCGCCGAGTCGCCAGTGCTCTGCCAGAGGATCAGGCTGCGATGTACCTACTTGGACAGAAGTATCTGGAGGCGCTCCCGTCGCTCACGCAGGGAAAGGGAACCACGGTGTTTCTTCCTGCCGAGGCCGCCGGGATCATGGGCGCCTTGGGCGGGTTACGCGAGCTGCTACGATCCGGGAACAACCCGGCGGGCAGTGCCGTGCAACCCCCAGGCCGTCTGGCCAATCCGGAGTAGGGTACGTGCCGCGTCCTATCGGTCGCGCGCGTGCCGCGTACATCGCCAGGAGCCATCCCTGCCCCACTTGCGGCGAGTACTCCTTCAAGAAGGTGACCGTGAAGCCAGCCCCGGTTTCGGTACGCAGAGAGTTCAGCGCCACCTGGGTGGTCAGTAGGACCTGCGGGGTCTGCGGCCTCGAGCAAGAGATGGGGCTCGATTCCGAGGGCGAAGTGGTATACGCCGGCTAGGCAGACGGGACATCACAACATCCAGCCGTGTTCGCGCGTAGAAACGTTGGCTGGGCGTCTTGAACGCCACTAACCCTCTAATCCTGCTTTGATGGATACTGTGCCAGTCTCGACGGGACCGGTTGCTGGTGTTTCACCAGCTCCTGTCCGTCTAACTAAATGCGAATTCGGCAGTTAGCTGGTTATTTTTCGGATAGAATTGCCTGTAACCGAGGAAGACACGGATCAACAGTTGAGGAGGAACGATGCGTAAGCCCCGTCCGGCGACGTATAACCCAGCCCAGGCACTGCACTTGATCGCCAGCGACCGGAACGGGGCCCCGCTTAGCTGTCCTTCCTGCTCCGGCCCAATCGAGCGATCCCCCGCGATCACTCCCCCTCCGCCGCGATCCCACGTGACGCTGCGTTGCAAGACTTGCGGGCGTTTTGCTCGCTACATCGCAGGCGCGGCCTGAGGCGGGTCAGCAGGAACCACGGCACGCGGGGTACACGGGCGCTGCGGTTGCCCGTAGCCCTCGAATGGTGCCCTAGCCGGTGACTGGCGGCGAAGGCACATAGGGCGGTATATCATTGCCTGGAGCTCACGGACGGAGCTAGCTAGGGCCAACCGCCTGCCGCCGATGGTAGGCCCACGCCCAGCCCACATCGAAACCTAGCCGGAACGAGGCAGCAGCAAATGAATCGTATCAGGGGCACGGTAAAGTGGTTCAACGACTCCAAGGGCTATGGCTTCATTTCGCGCGAGGACGGTCCTGACGTTTTCGTCCACTTTACCGCAATCAAGGCAGACGGCTTCAAGACGTTGGCCGAGGGCGATCACGTGGAGTTCGAAATCGTGCAAGGGGACAAGGGGTTACAAGCCGCCAACGTAGTCAAGCTCTGAGCCACCCCTCCGATTGAAAACCCTCTGCCTAACCAGTTCGACAGGGCACCATCGTCATCGGCTCGCCGTACGTGTCAAACCAGCGCCTAACGGCAATGACGGCGGTACCGCAATAGGCATCCGGCCGGTAATGGGGATCTCGCCGAGGAGAGCTCGCGCTGCCGCCCTCTGAGAGGCAGCCGATCCGCCCCACGCAACGAGGTAGGTCCCGACGTTTGGTACGTACTGCAGTATGTACGGTGAGCCAAACGAAACGAGGACGACTTTGGCATGGCGTCGGAGTATCTCGGACACGAGGGAAACGAAGGCTGCTGGCGGCGCTGCCGTTGCAGTCGCTGCAGTCACGTTGACGTAGCTCCCGACCACCACCAGATCGGAGCTGTCCGCAGCAGCGAGCAACGCCGAAAGATCGGGTCGCTGGTCGTCGGCGCTCACGTAGGTCGATTGCACCCGGAAACGACGCCTCAGTTCGTTGTCGAACTGAGTGCCCGCACCGAGGTCGCTGCGCCTGGCATACGTGACCGACAGTATGCGCGTACTCGCGGCTGTGAGCTGCACGCCAACGGGTACCAACTCCAACGAGTCTTTCGCCAGGACGAGTCCCCTCTCAGCTACCTGTTGCGCCAGAGCCACGTGGGTCGAATCGCCCACCACAGCCCGCACACTGTCCAACGAAACCAAGCGAGAGCGCTGCAACCCGAATCGCGCTTTCAGCTCTAGCACACGCCGCACCGACGAATCGATACGGGCGACACTGTAGCGACCGGCCGCCACTCCAGCCACCACGGAATCTATGGTTCCATGCACGTCAGCAGGCATCAGAAGCACGTCAGCTCCAGCAGACAGGGCGCGGCGTGCCGCTTCGTACGGACCGAATGTCTGCACGACGCCGGCCATATCCATTGCGTCTGTCACCAGAAGCCCACGGAAACCCAACTCGCTCCTGAGCAAACCGGTCATGACCGCGGGCGAGAGCGTCGCCGGCACGCCGCTCGAGTCGAGTGCGGGCAGAAACCCGTGAAAAGTCATGATGGCACCTACGCCAGCAGCGATTGCCGCCCGGAAAGGCACCAACTCTACCGAATCGAGGCGTGCCCTCGTGGCCGTGACAACCGCAAGGGCTAGGTGCGAGTTCGTCTCCGTATCGCCATGCCCTGGGAAATGTTTTCCAGTCGCCACGAGGCCATGGTCCTGCATCCCCTGGATCTCTGCTACTCCCAACCGCGCAGCCAGGCGTGGATCCTCGGAGAACGAGCGCGCGCCGATAACGGGATTGGACGGGTTGTTGTTCACATCCAGCACGGGGCCGAATGCGATATGGATCCCTAGCGCTCGCGCTTCCCGCGCCGTCACCTGTCCCACCTGGTATGCCAGCTCGCTATCGGCCGCTGCACCGAGTGCCATCTTCAGAGGAAACGTTGTGGCGCCACCCAGATCGATAGCGTTAGGCAAGAAGTAGCCACCCCGAGCCCGGAAACCGACGCCTGTTTCCAGGTCGGCTGCGATGAGCAAAGGTAGGGCACTCTCACGCTGCAGTGCATTCACCTTGATGGCGATGTCGTGGGGCGAGCCCACCGACACTATGAAGCCACCTACCCGCTCCTCTCGCACCAAGCGCAGCAAACGGCCCCACTCGGTGCTCCCCTCGGGTACGTAGTCTCCCAAAATCCAGGGCCACACGAGTTGTGCCACCTTGTCGCGCAGCGACAGCGACGAGAGGACCGAATCGACCCAAGCGCTCGGGCTCGCCGCTCGCACGTCGAGAGTCCCTCGCCGGCCAGCCGGCGTGCCACTCGCACAACCGAGCAGCAGAAAGCCCGCACCAACTGTCAGCGCGGCCCGCGCAACGGCGGCGCGCCTCGTACTACCTCTGCGCGGTGGGAATGGCGCTTTCCTCTCCGCGGCCGCCACTACCAGCTGATGGTCCCCTTCTTGCTCGTGTCCACGTCTTCCGTCCTCCCGGAACGAAAGAGGAACGCTTCGAGATTTCGCGTCAGAAACTGCCGCGCTTCGGGTTCCAACACGTTCAACCCGTAGTGGTTGATCAGCATCGTCTGCTGCCGCAGCCACTCGCCCCAGCATTGCTGGCATATCTCTGCTACGATACGTGCCCCGATTGCGCCCGGAAACGGGGGGCGTTCGAAGCCCGCTCTAGTCTGCCCGCAACGTGTGCATTTCACGTCCGCCATCTGGCT